>NZ_MUFF01000024.1:0-56958 GCF_001996105.1 Salinivibrio sp. IB643 | reverse complement strand
GCTTCGATAATCGTGTAGTTTTGTTCGAGAACAAGCTCAGCGGCTTCACGTTTAAATTCAGCGCTGAAAGTACGTCTTGTGCGTTTGGTCATGGTTTCACCTGTCATGCTATGAGGCGTATCTTAACACCTCTAATCAGGTGGCCAAATTCACTATGCCACTACACTTGCTGGCGCGTCGGCTCGGAAACACATAGTCTGAACCACAACCTCGGATTTTTAACTCTTCTAACCAGGTAACGACTACTGGCGCTAAAGGAATATCTAACGCAACGCCGGTTTTACTGCGCTCTTTAGGGAGCATCCATACCCCTGCTTCTAAATCAAACTCTTGCCACTTCGCTTCACATAGCTCTGATTTTCGAACCCCCAAGCAAACCAATAACGCACAAGCTAGATAGTTATCGCGACCAAAACTAGCTTGATATGCCTTTGCCGTAGAAAAAAACTGGTTTAGTTCCTCTGGGGTCAAGGCTCTATCCTTGCTGTGCTCAACACCACCAGCGTCTCTTACTGTAAAAGCTGCCGCTGGGTTGCCGTTCATAAGATCGAGTTTGATGGCATGGTTAAAGAGTTGTTTACAGTAACCTAATGCATCATTCGCTATTGTAGGCCTGCCGGAATTTGTAATCGCATTAATAGTAAAACGAATATCWCGCGCTGTGACTTGGTCCAGTAAGATCTCACCAATATGCGGCGCAATATCTTTTGTGTAGATGCGTTTAGGAATATCGGGGTATTTGAGACGTTTAACGAGAGTGGGGTACCAATCTTCGAAAAGGTCGTTCACTGTTTTTATTTGTACTTGTTGGACTCGTTTTCGTTGCAAGAGCGGGTCATACCCATCCCGCAGTTGTTTCATCTTGGCGGCAGCGTCTAATCGAGCATCCTGGAGCGATACATCGCGTACCTTCCCGATACTCATCTCTCGTCGCTTTTACCTCGTTCCCACGCTCCGGCGTGGGAATGCATATGGAGTGTGAATCATGGGGAGAAGCCGCTATAAAATCACCGAGCCTCACTTACCGCACTTCGTCACCTTGACCGTGCTGCACTGGATCCCGGTATTCACGCGCCCGGTCACTGTCAATATCTTGCTGCGCGCAATGTTAAACAAATTCTGGATCAATTGGCGTTTTATAAAAAAGCCCACAAAGGTGACCGCGCTTATCAGTTTTGGCAGGAGCGTGGGAACGAGAGAAAACACCTCGGAAAAAACAGCGTATTGATCACTCGTTCCTACTCTCTGGCGTGACAATGCATAAGGAGTTTGAATCATGGCAGCGAGTCATCACCTCAGTCTATGGACAATGATTTTTCGATATCACAGATGCGTGCCATGAGTACTAAAGGGTCAAACGTTGACGCTTTGAAGCCAAATTTTTTGTAGAACGTTTGCGCACTGGTATCAATGGCATGAACTAAAATGCCCGCGCCACCAACAGCGTTCATTGCTTGTATTGAGCGAATGATACAATCTTTTAAAAGACCGGCCGCAATGCCTTGACCTTGATAGGCGTTATCCACCCCAAGCCTTGCTAAAATCACCATAGGAATCGGGTCAGGGCTATTTCTCCGTAGTGAGCTAAATGCGTGCTCTCTCGATACTGAACCCATGGCAATGGCATAGTACCCAATCACTTGGTGGGCTGCTGTGTCATTGGCAACATACACTCTCGCGGTTCCGCGCTTTTGGCTCTTTAACGCCTGTTTTCTTAACCATGTATCGAGTGCTTCAATGCCACATTGAAAGGCATTAATCTGGTGCTCATCAGTCAGTAGTGTGGGGGCACTTATTCCCAAGGCGCTTTCCTATTGAACAGATCCTTCACGCCTTCAAGCGCTCGCGGCTCTGCACGAAGTTCGTTGTCGAAAGCTTCAAACGCCTTTGCTTCAAGGACAAAATCCCGTTGTTCGGCCAGTATGCTATGCGCTTCATTAAGCGCTGCTTGCTGAATGAATACGGTTCTATCGACTTTTTTCAAACTTGCCGCAGCATCGATAATGTCTCTTACCGATGGCTGTACCCGCATGTTGATTGGCGCTGTTTTTGTGGCCATAACACCATCCTGTGTATCTATTTAATATACACTCTAAATGGTTTTTGTATATAGTCAATAGATATACGTTGTCATTTACGGATAAGCCGCAATATTCTCCGAGCTCCTTTACTGCTAGGCTAGATCTTTTTCGCCAAACTCGGTACATTACACGCAAATAGAAACTATTCTCACTTTTGTTTGGGGCGAAAGCCCTGTCATTAAGCATGTTTGCAGATATCACCATGATAAAATCGTCTTCTTCTCGCCTTGCTTGGGGAGTGGCCGCTTGTTTGGCCCTGACGCCCGTTGCCAGTGCGGATCAGCTCGAACAGGCGCAAGCCATCGAGGGTAACACCACCCAAGAAGCGGCTCAGTCGCAATCTCGTATTAACCGCCGCGCGGACAGCAGTTTAGCCATGCGCCAAGAAATTGAACAAATCCAGGCGCAAATCAGTAACCTCGAAATCTACCGCGATCACTTACAAAATTTAGTCAGCAACCAACAGGCAGAAGCACAAAGCCTGCGCGATCAAATCACCGAGATCAAAGAGACGCGTCAAGGCATTGTGCCGTTGATGTATCGCATGCTCGGCGGGCTTGAGCAGTGGCTTGCTAACGACATTCCGCTCAAAGCCGATCAACGTCAAGCACGTGTTGAAAAACTGAAGGCGATGATGGGCCGCGCCGATGTGGCGGACTCAGAAAAATTCCGTCGTATTCTTGAGGCATATCAGATAGAGCGTGATTACGGCAGCAAACTCGATGCCTACCAAGATACCATTGCGCTTAACGGCCGCGATCATCAAGTGGATGTCTTGCATCTGGGCCGTGTGTCGCTGGTGGCGCGTCGCCTCGATGGTCAGCAGCATTGGGTGTGGAGCACCCGCGATGAAACCTGGGTCGAGCTAGATGCTAGCGCCGGTGAAGCGGTGGATAAGGCCTTTGCGGTGGCACAAAAACAAGTGGCCCCGTCGTTGTTATCTTTGCCATTAAGTGCCAACCAAGGGGTGAAATCATGAGCTGGAAAACCCTGATTGCCGCCGCCTGTTTGGTCGCGGTTGCCCCTTTGACTCACGCCGATGATTTGGTCGGACAAACCGAGCAAGCTCAGCAGCAGGCACGTGAGCACAACCAAGCGCGTGAAGCACAATTTGCGATGACGGAACGAGAGCTGCGCCAAAAGCGTGATCAGCTCAAGGCAACCCGGAATGCGCTGGAGACGGAAACCGAAAAACTCAGTGATACTTTTAGTGACAACGAGCAGCAATTGGCGTCGTTGGAAGACAAACTTCGCTTAGAGTCGGGCAGTTTAGGTGAGCTATTTGGCGTGGTGCGCCAAGCGAGTAAAACTATTCAAACCGATGGCGTGTCCAGCTATGTGGCGATCACTCAGCCGGCATTTAATCAAACCGTCTCGGATATTGTCGCGGCCGATACATTGCCATCACTCAAGCAGCTCAATGCCCTATGGCAAGGGATGCTGACCCAAATGCAAACCAGCGGTGAGCTGCAAACCGTGTCGTTACCGGTGGTAAATGCGCAAGGTGTGGCATCGGAGCAAGCGGTGGTGCGTGTGGGCAACGTCGGCTTAGTGAATGATCAAGGTTACCTAAATTGGCAAACCGATCGCCAAGTCGCCGTGCCGTATCGTGCCCAACCGGACAATACGTTAACCACGTCAACCCTTGAGCAAGCGGTGTCTTCAGTGGGTGAGACGGTACTGATTGATCCGGCCCGTGGTACGTTGCTCGGCCAGCTAGAAAACGCGCCGAGCCTGGGCGATCGCTTCGCACAAGGCGGCTTTGTTGCCAAAGTGATTGCCACCTTGTTGGCCGTCGGCTTGCTCATTGCGCTATACCGCGGGGCAGTGTTGCTGTCGATTCATGCCAAAATGCATCGCCAATTGAAGCACCCAGACACCCCCGAGGATAACCCGCTTGGCCGTGTGCTTAAGGTCTATCACGATGCGCCCCAGCGTGATGTCGAATCGCTCGAGTTACGCTTACTTGAAGCGGTGGTCGATGAGCAGCACGGCTGTGAAAAAGGCCTGTCGATGCTCAAACTCTTGGCGGCGCTTGCCCCTATGCTAGGCCTGTTGGGGACGGTGACAGGGATGATCGAAACCTTCCAGGTGATCACCCAGTTTGGTAATGGTGATCCGAAAGTCATGGCCGATGGGATCTCAATGGCCCTGGTGACCACGGTATTGGGTCTGATTGCGGCGATTCCCTTGCTGTTGGCGCATAATATTCTCAGCGGGCAGGCGGACCATATTCGCGGCATGCTCGAAAAACAAAGCATTAGTTTAGTCGCCGAGCAAGCGGAAACCACAGACAATCAGGCGGCAATCGGACCAACGGCATGATAGACGTCGAGTTATTCTCACAGCTGAATCAGCAAGACTTGGGGAGCACCTTGCGCCACTTTATGGCGGAAGGTGGCCCGGTGTTGTGGTGGCTCGGGGCGGTCGTGTTTGTGTGTTGGTTGCTGGTGATTGAACGGCTGTTGTATTTGTTCTCTCGCTTTCCCGCACAGCGTGATGCATGGGTGCGTGCTTGGCAGGCGCGCGCCGATCAGCGCTCTTGGTATGCCCGAGCCATTCGTCAAGGGGTCTTGTTTCAAGCCCAGCAAGAGTTGGGGCGCTATTTAGGATTTATTAAAGCCTTGGTGGCGATTTGCCCGATGCTCGGATTGCTTGGCACGGTGACCGGTATGATCTCTGTGTTTGATGTGATGGCAAGTCAAGGCACTAGCGACCCACGTTTGATGGCATCAGGGATCTCCATGGCAACCTTACCCACCATGGCGGGAATGGTTGCGGCCTTAGCTGGGATGTTTGCCCATGCTCGTTTAGTTAAAGCCTGTCAGCGCCGCGAAATTGCGCTCGAGCAGGCGCTTCGGAGTCAGTAATGCGATTGATTCGAGCCCAAAAACAGCGCGAAGAAGCGCAAGTTGATTTAACCTCCATGTTGGACATTGTGTTCATCATGTTGATCTTTTTTATTGTCACCAGCTCATTTGTGCGCGAGTCAGGCGTTGAAGTGAACCGTCCAGAAGCGAGTCACGCCACCAGCCAGAAAGAGGCCGGTATATTTATTGCGGTGACGGCCTCTAACGAGATCTATATCGATAAACGTCTCGTGGATGTTGAGCGTGTTGAAGCCACGCTAGAGCACTTATTGCTGGATAAACCGGATGCGTCTTTGGTGATTCAGGCTGATGAACTGGCGTATAATGGCACGGTCGTTAAGGTGATGGATGCGGCAAAAGGGGCGGGGATTGGCAGTATTGCGTTGGCAACGGAGTCACCGCAATGAAGCGATGGTTGATTTCAATGCCGGTGGCGTTGGTATTTACCTTAGGGCTTTTTATGTTGATGGCATTGATGGTAGGTCATAGCAGTCAACGTCCGCAGGAAACATCGTCGTCAACGCGCATCGATATTTTTATGCAAGAGCCGGATACCGAGGTGCAGCGTCGCCAGCGAACTGTGCCAGAGCGGCCTAAACCGCCCGAAGTGCCTGACACGCCCACGCCGGTGACGCAGACGCAATCGCAGTCTACCCCATCACCACAGCCTGATATGCCTAATTTGGATCTGCAAAGTGGGATCCAAGGGGTGATGGTACAAGCGCCTTCATTGGGTGAGCTAAATCTGAATACCGGCCCCAATAACCAACAAGCGATGCCATTGTTCCGGGTGGAGCCCAATTACCCGCCGCGTGCGATGCGCCGAAACTTAGAAGGCTATGTGGTGGTGCGTTTTACCATTGGTCCATCGGGTCGCCCGCAAGATTTAACAGTGGTCGATGCCAATCCACCGCGTGTGTTTGAACGTGAGGCATTACGTGCACTACGGAAGTGGAAATATGAGCCGAAAGTGGTCGACGGTAATGCGGTGGCGCAACCCGGGCAACAGGTCAAATTGGAGTTTAATTTACGCTGATGTGGAAAAGACTATTTATTGGCGCGTTGCTATTGATGTCGGTGCCTGCTGCCGCGCAGCTTTCGCCATCGGTGGCACGCGCGATTGAAAAAGCACAAACTCTTGAGCAAGATGCAAAACTGGGTGAAGCCATTGCGCTGCTCGATAATTTGAGTGTCAGTCGGGCGTATGACAAAGCGTTTGTGGATCGCTCATTAGGGGTGTTTTATTGGCAATATGGCAATAATGACCAAGCCATTGTGTATATTCAGCGTGCGGTGGACAGTGAGCAGCTGCAAGATGCACAAGCGTGGCAAACCAAGCGCATGTTAGCCGATTTATTGCTGATCGATGGCCAGTATGCGTCGGCGCTGCAATATTACTATCCGTTGGCTCGCGCGATCCCCAAAGAAAAGGCGGATCAAAGTGAAGATGTGTGGCTGCGCATTATGCAGGCACATTATCAGCGCGAACAGTGGAGCCAGGTATTAAAGGCGTATCCCGATTATCAAGGTGTGGTCACAAGCACTGCCAGTGTATCGGCCTTATCACTTAAATTAGGGGCTCAGCTTCAGCTTGAGCAATGGCGTGGTGCCACACCGACGCTGAAAGCGTTGATTAAGCGCGAGCCTGACAATAAGCAGTGGTGGCGGCAACTGGCCGGAAACTATGTGCGATTGCAACAGCCAAAAGAGGCAATTAGCACTTACTTACTGGCGCAGCGCCAAGGTATTACCCTTGAGCCAAGCGAACAGCGTACGGTTGCCCAGCTCTATGCCAATGAGGGCGTACCAGAGCGTGCGGCGCAATGGCTAAAACGTTTACCCGCCTCAGAGCAAGATGCGCAAACGCTGGCGCAACAGGCAAGCCTTTGGCAGCAGGCTCGGGAATGGCCACAAGCGATCGGGGCATGGAAACAGGCGGTGAAAAAAGACAGCCAATACCACTGGCAACTCGCGTTAATGCAGATCCAACAAGGTGAGTATCAGCAAGCGCTTACTTCGCTTGAGCATGCTGGTAAAGGCGCTTCGGACAAAGATATTGCGTTGGCTAAAGTCCAAGCTCACTACAAACTGAAGCAGTATGAGCAGGCACTGAAACAAGCGCGTCTTGCCAAACAGATTGCGCCGGATGATGCAGTAGAAAGTTGGGTGACCTTTTTGAAAAAGCGTCAACAAATGCAGAAGAGCTAACAAAAACTAACTAACAAAAAGCCCCAGCCATTTGGCATACTGCCTGGCTGGGGCTTTTTGGTTTTGTGTCGATATACGGGCTATTCCCGAATCATAGACACAAAAAAAGGACGCCTAGGCGCCCTTTATCAATCAGACTCGGTTTCTTATGCTACAGAAACGTCAGACGCCTGTGGGCCTTTTTGGCCTTGCTCAACGGTGAAGTTCACACGTTGGCCTTCAGTAAGGGTTTTGAAACCGTCACCAACGATAGCACGGAAGTGTACAAACACGTCCTTTTCACCGTTGTCACGAGTAATGAAACCGAAACCTTTCTCTTCGTTAAACCACTTTACGATACCAGTTGCTTGATTAGACATAATCATTCTCTCTTAAATTACAAAAAATAGGATAGCTTTGAACGGAGTCGATGACATGTCTAGAAGCGAAAGTGGGTAACGTTAGAAACTCTATAATATTGATAATAGCGCAGCTTATGTTGACTTTTACTTGATGAATCATTGACGCTCCGTGTTCCAGAGCTGACACCACAATACAGCAATCCACCCACATGTAAAGCCTTTATGATCATTTTTATCAGATTGTAGAGTGAGTGCCTTAACGGGGGTAGGGGAAGCCAAAAAAGGCCAGTCATCGTTGACTGGCCTTAGCAGGGTTAACGTGCAATCAGTGTGCTGTTAAGACAGCAGCTCTTCTGCGGTGTTAACCACGTTTTCAACGGTAAAGCCGAACATCTTGAACAGCTCGTCAGCGGGCGCGGATTCACCGAAGGTGGTCATCCCGATGATGCGACCGTCTAGGCCAACGTATTTGTACCAGTAGTCAGCAATACCCGCCTCAATGGCGATACGGGCGGTGACGTTTGATGGCAATACCGACTCGCGATAAGCGGCGTCTTGCTTATCAAACAAGTCAGTGCTTGGCATAGAAACCACACGGACTTGCTTGCCTGCTTCGCTTAGCTGAGCCGCTGATTCAACAGCCAGCTCTACTTCAGAGCCAGTCGCAATAAAGATCAGGTCAGGTGTTCCTGCACAATCTTTGAGGATATAACCGCCTTTGGCAATGTTCGCCAATTGGGTCTCGTCACGCGCTTGCTGAGCCAGGCCTTGACGCGAGAAGATCAGCGCACTTGGGCCGTCTTTACGCTCTACCGCCGCTTTCCAAGCTACTGCCGATTCGACTTGGTCACAAGGGCGCCAGGTGCTCATGTTCGGTGTCTGGCGCAGGTTAGCCATTTGCTCGACCGGCTGGTGAGTTGGGCCATCTTCACCCAAGCCAATTGAGTCGTGGGTGTAAACCTGAATGTTCTGCGTTTTCATCAGTGCCGCCATGCGCATGGCGTTACGCGCGTATTCCATAAACATCAAGAAGGTTGCGCCGTAAGGGACAAAGCCACCGTGCAGAGCAATACCGTTGATAATGGCGGTCATGCCGAACTCGCGCACACCATAGTGCAGGTAGTTGCCGCTCGCGTCGTCTGCGGTGATCGCTTTCGAGCCTGACCACATGGTCAAGTTAGACGGTGCCAAGTCGGCTGAGCCACCGAGCAGTTCTGGCAGCAGTTTGCCGAACGCTTCTAAGACGTTTTGCGACGCTTTACGTGATGCGATCTTAGCTGGATTGGCTTGCAGATCCGCAATCAGTTTTTGAGTTTCGCTGTCCCAGTTGCTTGGCAGTTCACCGTTCATACGACGGGTAAACTCGGCGGCAAGCTCAGGGTATTGTGCTTGATATGCGGCAAACTGCTCGTTCCAAGCGGCTTCTTTAGCTGCGCCGGCTTCTTTGGCGTCCCACTGTGCATAGATGTCTTGTGGGATCTCGAAAGGCGCGTGCTCCCAACCCAGGCATTCACGTGTAGCTTGGATTTCGTCATCACCCAGCGGCGCGCCGTGACAATCGTGGCTGCCTGATTTATTTGGCGAGCCATAACCGATGGTGGTTTTGGTGCAGATCAGCGTCGGTTTGCCGGTTTCGGCTTTCGCCGCTTCAATAGCTGCTTGAATCGCATCCGCATCGTGGCCATCGACAGCGGGGATCACATGCCAACCGTAAGATTCAAAACGCTTCGCGGTGTCGTCAGAGAACCAACCCTCAACGTGACCGTCGATTGAGATGCCGTTGTCATCCCAGAATGCGATCAATTTACCGAGACCTAGCGTGCCCGCCAGTGAGCACGATTCGTGAGAGATGCCTTCCATCAAGCAGCCATCACCCAAGAATGCGTAGGTGTGGTGATCGACGATGTTGTGACCGTCACGGTTAAACTGTGCTGCCAGTGCTTTTTCAGCAACGGCCATACCGACCGCGTTAGTGATCCCTTGGCCAAGTGGACCGGTTGTGGTCTCGATGCCAGGGGCATAACCATACTCTGGGTGACCCGGTGTTTTTGAGTGCAACTGACGGAATTGCTTCAGATCGTCGATAGCAAGATCGTAGCCAGTCAGGTGCAGCAATGAATAAATCAGCATTGAGCCATGGCCGTTTGAAAGCACAAAGCGATCACGGTTAGCCCAATCTGGGTTTTGTGGGTTGTGATTCATGTGGTCACGCCACAGTACTTCGGCGATATCGGCCATGCCCATTGGGGCGCCTGGGTGACCAGATTTGGCTTTTTGAACACCGTCCATCGAAAGGGCGCGGATGGCGTTGGCTAACATTTTGCGTTCCATGTGTTTACCTACAGGTTGAACAGGTGAAATAGAAGAAAACGATATCATAAAAGCGGCCTAAACCGCTTTTATTGTGTTAAATCACGCTTTGGGTTGGATCACAGTTGTTCGCGAATCATGTCTTCAAGTTTACCTTGATCGACCGCGAAGTTTCGGATGCCTTCAGCAAGTTTTTCGATAGCCATCGGATCTTGGTTGTGTTCCCACAAGAATTCCGCATGGGTCATGGCTGCTGGGCGTTGCTCGGTGGCGCCTGTGTCTTTTAGCTTCACAGGCATATCGCCTTCAGTATCGCTTAGTTCTTGCAACAGTTGTGGGCTGATCGTGAGGCGGTCACAGCCGGCTAATTCTAGGATCTCACCGGCGTTGCGGAAGCTTGCACCCATCACAACGGTGTCGTAGCCGTGTGCTTTGTAGTAGTTGTAAATGGTGGTAACGGACTTCACGCCTGGGTCTTCTGCAGGCTCAAAGTCACGGCCTTCTTTGGCTTTGTACCAATCCATAATACGGCCAACAAATGGTGAAATCAGGTAAGCGCCGGCTTCTGCGCAGGCACGTGCTTGTGCGAACGAGAATAATAGCGTCAGGTTACAATTGATACCTTCTTTTTCCAGGATTTCAGCGGCACGAATGCCTTCCCAGGTTGACGCCAGTTTGATCAGGATACGATCGTTGCTGATCCCCGCTTCGTTGTACATGCTAATCAGTTTACGTGCTTTAGCAACGCTTGCATCGGTGTCATAGGATAAACGGGCATCGACTTCTGTGGAGATGCGACCCGGAATGACATTAAGGATTTCTTTACCGATGTTTACTGCGAGGCGGTCACAGGTATCGGCGACTTGTTGGTCGACATCACTGCTGTGTGATTTCGCATACGCAATCGCTTCATCAATCAATGGCGCATACTCTTTGATTTGCGCGGCTTTCAGGATCAGCGAAGGGTTGGTGGTTGCGTCTTGCGGTTGGTACTTTTTAATCGCTTCGATATCGCCTGTGTCTGCGACAACGGTGGTTAGGGCTCGGAGTTGGTCCAGTTTGTTGCTCATCTTCACTCACCTTCTTTACGTGGTAGGCCCAGACGCCGAGTTACGTGCTAACGCTTGATCTGAATATGAACAGATGCAACGCGTCTGAGCAAATGATGTGACGATCTTTGAGTTTTTTACGCCACTTGTCAATTGTATTGCGATATAAAGAGAGTTACGTCTCACTCTTTTGTCACGAATTTACTCATCCTGTTGAAATGTGAACACGCTTTCATCAGGTGCAGGCTCCGACATATTCAGCAGGGCCATTGCGCAGCTTGCACTGGTCGCGAGTACATCGATAACGCCCGTTCTCAGCGCACCGAGTATCGATAAGGCTTTGCGACTCTCGCTCGCCATGGCAATAACACTCGGAATACGTGCCAAATCTGGCATCGCCAGTCCAACCACACGGCCACGCATCAGGTTATCCGTAGGTTGTCCGTCAAGTCGGAAGAAATCAAAACCGCCGATGTCTCCGACAATACCATGATTCACCCGTGCTTCAACAAACTCGCGTGCGGTAAAGCAACCCAATTTGACCATATGACTATTCTCATCCATATCGCCAATGCCGACCAGTGCAAACTCTGCTTTTCTGGCTTGGTTCAAGGTTTCACTGATATTCGGATGGGACACGAACACCTGTTGAATCGACTCATTATCCACATACGCTGGGGCGTATAGGGTTTCACTGCTCCCCCCAAACTTTTTGGCTAATCGTCGACAGATATGATCGGCATTAAACGCGTCACCGCTGCGGTGTGTGCCGCCTATTGCGCAAACAAACCGGGCTTGACGATGCGAGACAACACCCGGATGATCGGCGACCGCTGCGACATTTTGACCTTGGCCCACCGCAACCACCATGCCATCGTTAAGGTTACCGTCAAGATAAGAGGATACCAAGGTCGCGACTTGTGTACGTTGTTCTTCGGCGCTCGGTTGGTCGAGTGAAATTAAGGCGCGTTTAAGGTTAAACCTGGCCATCAATCGCTGTTCGAGCTGGGCACTGTGTACGGGATGGAATTTGACCGTGATTTCTACAATACCTTCTTCACGCGCTTTACGTAAAAGACGGCTTACTTTGGGGCGACTGATTTTATATTTGCGAGCAATTTCTTCCTGAGTCGCGCTTTGTTGATAGTACAAAATGGCGATTTCAGTTAATAAGTCGGTGTCTTCGTGATAGTGATCAGGGGGCGTTGATATGCTCATGCTCGATGGTCTCGCGACTGAACGGTACCTTAGGTTGCGTTTAAAGGCACGATGAATGCAATGCTTACCAGTATACGCCTGTTATATAAATCGAACAAATGTTCTGTTGTGATACCAATGTTCATAAGCTGTCACGGTGCTCGGTGCTCGGTTATCGATTGGCGAGAATATCGTTGAAATCGCAAGCAAACGAGAATGCGTGGTGTGCTCTGTTTGAAAAAGTAGCCATTGCTATCTAAGTTTATTAGTGCTCGTTCAAACAAAACTACTAGAGGTTGTGTAGAAGAGACTCGCGGCTACGTAGAAAAATAGCATGATGGCGAGCTTGTCTTTGGCTAAGGGAGTGTGGCTTGATGCACGCACTACAATCACGACAACCCCTGATCTGGGGGGCGACATTGCTCGCATTACTCGCCTTGAGTACGTTCGGGGTGTGGATTGCTGATCTCAGTGAGGGTACGACCGAAGAGCAGCCTCTTCTTGACGTAAACTATAGTTACTTTGTTGACGAGACGAACGAGCTATCACTGGATTATGTAATGGCACATGCCCCTTTCACGTCGGTATCAGAGCCAACCCACATTCCATGGAAATTAGCTTACCAAACGTACTGGATCAACATCGGCTTTGACTATACGGGCCTCACTGAGCGGCCGATACATGTGATCACTGATAACCCTTCAATTGATTATCTTGACGCTTATCACGTCCTCGATGGTGAACAGATTCGCTCGCGTGTAAAAGCTGGCGATATTACACCAGAAAGACTGAACCGCTTGCCCTTGCCGTCCTCTGTGCCCGTGACCTTGCTCCCTGAGCATGCTAATCAGCTTTTGATCAAAGTAACGTCACGAGATATGGCAACCATGCCACTATGGGTGATGGATCATGGGCGCTATGACCATTTCGCCAAATCACTACATTTGGTATGGGGCGGATTTATGAGTTTTGCCATGCTGATGGCACTCTATAGCGCCGGTGTCTATGTATACAGTCGGCAGCGCGTGTACTTAATTTATGTGTTTGCAACTGTGTTGAGTGCGTTAGTGGTGAGTGTGAATCATGGCTTTAGTCGTTACTTTTTCCCTGATTTTATCCAGATATTTATCAGTAATCACTTGGTGGCACTCACTGTTTGTTTATTAACGGTCGGGTTATGGTTTACCTATTTTTTCTTAGATTTTACGCGTAGTCCTATTCATCAACGCGCGCGATCTCTATTTTTAATCACGACGGGTGGGCTGCTCGGTCTCGCATTACTGAGCTTTATTACGCCGGCTTATATGTCTGCCTCTTTTGTTCTCATTGCACAAATCCCAGTCTACGGAGTGATTATTTATTACTTGTGGCAGCAATGGCAGCCGAGTAAATACTGGTTGTTTCTATTTATTTTGTGTTGGCTACCCGCAATGGCTGGCGGACTGACATTCTACGCACTGATGCTGAATTACATTGAGTACACTCTGTTGTCAAGTTATGTCTTGATGCTAGCGCTTGCGCTAACCATGATTCTATTTTCTCTGGCGCTTGCCGAGCGGTTTCGTTTTCAAAGGATGCAGGAAATGCGAGCGCTGACGCATGATACCTTGAGTTGCCTTCCTAATAACAACGTATTGCACATGGTGATCAGCGACCTCATTAGCCGCAACAACAATTTCAATTTGTGTTGTTTATCGATTGATAACTATAGCAATTTATTACCTTACCTAGATGAAAGTGCACGCGATGAATATATCAATGCGATTGCTGCACGTATGAATGACACCTTAGCGGTTCAGCCGGTACAAGCGATCAAAACGGACAGTGATATGCCCAACCACCGCCTGGGCTGCCTAAAAGAAGGGGTGTTTGCTTTTTTAATTGAGGATGTGGATCTCAAGACGTGTGACCAGGTGCTAACTGCTGTGGTTGATAGCTTAAATGGTGATTTATGCGTGGGATCCTTTGTTACGCAAGTCAATGTGCGTATCGGTGTTTGTCACTATCCAACCGATGGTGATCATCCAGGGTTACTCATTAGCCGAGCGCTAAATGCCATTGACCAGCACCGCCGTTTTGCTGGCAACTATGCGCACTTTAATTCCCATGAACAGCGAGACCATCAGTTACATGTCTCGCTCGTCACGGATTTAAGAGATGCGATTGAGAATGATGGGTTGGAGCTCTATCACCAACCGCAAATTGATTTACGCACAGGCTCTATCCATGGCTCAGAGGTGCTGGCACGTTGGACGCACCCAGAGTATGGCCAGATATCGCCTGAGGTGTTTGTACGAATGGCCGAGGACGTCGGGATTATTAATAGTCTTACCCTTTGGGTGATTAAGCGTGCTTTTCAGCAGCAAGCGCAGCTTATTAACCGTGGCCACTGTCGCCGGCTTTCAGTCAACATTAGTGCGTCTGATATCTATATCCCTGATTTGGCCAATCATGTGGTTGAATTGGCTCGAGAGTATCATATACCCACGAATTTAATTTCACTTGAACTGACCGAATCGATCATGGTGGAAGATTACAATTGGCTCAAGCAGTTGATTGAAGATCTATCGGCAAATGGTATTGAAGTCTCTACCGATGATTACGGGACAGGGTATTCGTCTTTGTACTTTCTATCTCAATTGCCTTTTACTGAGCTTAAGATTGACCGCAGCTTTGTGCGAGATCTTCCCAAAAGTAGCCGCCACCAAAGTATTGTTCGTGCAACCACCGATATGGCGCGATCGTTAGGGGTGATGGTGGTTGCCGAAGGGGTTGAGAGTGAAGAGGCCGAGAGCTTGCTTCGGCGTTATGGTGTGGCCGTTTCGCAGGGCTACTACTATTCACGCCCCTTACCGTTTAGCCAATACCAAGCGTACGTGGAACGTATGGACAGTGCGCAGCCGAGTACAGTAATACGTGAACGAAATCGGCGCTCTACCTCTGGATAAGTGGAGCTCAAAAAGCGTAAGCTGTTTGCGAGGCTGTCGTTTACTAGCGCTGTCATTTGCAAGCGCTATTGTTCGCAAAAGCGACGTATATTATGAGGATCAGCGTTGTGGTGTCATCGCGAGTGCATCGCGTAAATGTCCTTTGGCTTGCTCAAGGTGCTTTCTTGCTAAATGTGGATCCTGCCCGGTTAACACCATAAAAATGGCTACCTTAACCTCACCGTCGGCATGGGACAGAGCCTGAACCGCGGTCGCTTCATCACAACCTGTCGCTTCCATCACGATCAGGGTTGAGCGTGTCACCAGTTTTTGATTGGTGGCTTTTACATCGACCATTAAGTTTTGATAACACTTACCGATTTTGACCATGGCGGCAGTGGTTAATAGGTTTAGTACTAACTTTTGCGCGGTGCCAGACTTCATACGGGTTGAGCCGGTGAGCGCTTCTGGGCCGACCTCGGGCGTTATCGCGATATCAGCATACGCATTGATCGCGGCGTTGGGGTTACATGATAAGGCGATGGTGACAGCACCTTGTTGCTTAGCAAATTCAAGCGCGCCGACCACATACGGCGTTCGGCCACTGGCGGCAATACCGACGACAACATCTTTCGAACTGATGTGTTGGGCGTCTAGATCCGCGACACCTGCCTTTGGATCATCTTCCGCTCCCTCTTGGGCGATAAACATCGCTTTTTCGCCTCCGGCAATAAGGCCAATTACCTGTTCATGTCCGACCCCGAATGTAGGCGGGCACTCAACGGCATCTAATACACCCAGGCGTCCACTGGTGCCCGCGCCAATATAGATAAGCCGGCCTCCCGCGTTAAACCCGGTTACGATGTGGTCGACAGCGTCAGCGATAGCGGGAAGTTGTGATTGGACTGCAAGTGCGACGCCTTGGTCTTCGGCATTAATCATAGTCACCAAGCCAAGTGTATCTTGCTGATCGAGTCCGTAAGTGTGGGGATTACGCGTTTCGGATAATAAATGCTTGAGTTGTTCGACGCTGGGGGGTGTCATTGATATTCCTTAATAGGGTAGATAGATGGCACCTAAGCAACACGCTTGGCTGGCGCCGGTCACGGCAGGGACGTTGCCAGGCTGGTGGTTGAGTGTTTGTTTAGCAAGCCATGCAAAGGCAATGGCTTCCATATCGTCACAACGGATCCCGACTTCATCGGTTTGAGCGATTGCCCAGTTGGGCATGGCTTGTTGCAGCGCGAGCATTAACGTTTGATTATGTGCTCCCCCACCACAAACAAAGATGCGTCCGCGCTTTAGCGGTCGTATGGCTATGGCGATACTCTCAACGGTGAGTGCCAACAGTGTTGCTTGTACCTGATCGGGGGAGAGCGAAAACGCGAGCAACTGACGGTCGAGCCAGTCGAGGTTAAAATATTCTCGACCTGTGCTTTTGGGCGCAGGGCGAGAAAAGTAAGCGTCCGACAGTAGCCGGTGGAGCAGGGGCTGATAAGGCGCACAGCTTGCCGCCCATTCACCATCTCGATCATAGGCTTGATGACGATGTCGTTGTGTCCACGCATCCATTAGCATGTTACCGGGTCCGGTGTCGTAGCCATCTAAAGGATGATCAGGGCATATCATTGAGACATTGGCGATGCCGCCGATATTGACCACCGCAGTCGGTTGTTCGCTATCGGAAAAGTAATCGTTATGAAATGCGGGCACCAGTGGTGCACCCTGGCCACCATACGCCATATCTTTGCGACGAAAATCGGCAACAGTGGTGATACCGGTTCGAGCGGCAATCACATTGGCGTCGCCAAGTTGCATGGTAAACGGATAATCCCCACTTGGCTGGTGATACACCGTTTGTCCATGACACCCTATCGCGGCGACATGCTCAGGCAATAAGGCGGCGTGTTCGAGCAAGGTATTAATCGCCGCGGCATAACATTCGCCTAAGCGACGATCGAGCTCACCGAGGGTTGTCACTGACACAGGCTGACCTCGGCTTAACGTAATCACCGTGGCTTTGATGTCTTGCGGTATCGGATCACTGTGTCGCGCAATTGACTCGACCTGACCGGCTTGGGTAAACCTGACAGCGACGGCATCGATATTATCTAAACTGGTTCCTGACATGACACCAATATAGATATCGGCTCCAGAGTATGACATGTGGCTGTTCCTTGCATAATGACGACGGTACGATAGCAGTAATGCGCAATGGGTATACACAAACAGCGAGTATAAACAGATTGCGATATCTCGCAAAGTGCTTGATTATTCGTCTGTGATAAACGCAGGATGAAGGAGACATAATGGGACCCGTTTGGCTCGATGTGCACGCAGAGCAAATCGATAATGAAGAGAAAGAAATTCTCGCGCATCCGAGCGTCGGTGGCGTGATTTTGTTTGCCCGCAACTATTACGATTCCGCGCAGCTTCGCGCACTGACACAGGCTATTCGTGCGGCGGCAGGCCGAGATATCTTAATTGGTGTGGATCAAGAAGGCGGACGCGTTCAACGCTTTCGAGAGGCGTTTACGCCGATCCCGGCCGCACAGTCTTATCATGCACTTGGTGCAGCCACAGAGATGGCTGAGCAAGCCGGATGGTTGATGGCCGCCGAGTTAATTGCGCATGGGATTGATTTGAGCTTTGCACCTGTGCTTGATCGCGGCTTTGCGTGCGCTGCCATTAAAGATCGCGCGTTCGGTGAAGAACAACAGGTGGTGACGCAATACGCCAGCGCCTTTTCAATGGGTATGCGCCGTGCCGGCATGGCAACGACCGGGAAGCATTTTCCGGGGCATGGTGCTGTGTTAGAAGACTCTCATTTAGTCACCCCTGAAGATCCGCGTGATATTCTGCAGTCGTCTGATTTCGCTATTTTTAAAGCGTTTATTGAACAAGGCTTATTGGATGCGGTTATGCCTGCGCATGTGGTCTATCCGCAGCATGATACACAGCCTGCCAGTGGCTCACGCTATTGGCTAACTCATATTTTGCGTCAGCAACTTGGATTTAAAGGGATTATCTTCTCGGATGACTTAAGCATGGGTGGGGCGCATGTGTTTGGTGATGCCCCTTCTCGTGCTAAGGCAGCACTGGATGCAGGGTGTGATATGACGCTGATCTGCAATGATCGCGCAAGTGCGGTGTCGGTTTTAGATGCGTTACCGATTCAATCCGTGCCAATGGCAGATGCACTCCGCGTACGGACGCCGATTGATTGGCAGACACTCAAGCAAAACCCACTGTGGCAAACGACGCATGCCGTATTAACGGCGTTCAATACCCATTGGCGAACGATGCAAGCCTAACACCGTCTCGGTGATAAGTGGCAACAAAAAGGCAACGCCGACGCGTTGCCTTTTTTAATTTTGACGACAAACGTATCAACGCAGTTAGCGGTCATCACCGAAGTAGCTGTCCTCTTGCTGAGGTCGGTGCGCGCGTTTGCTTTGACGTTTTTTGCCTTTTTTACCGTGTGACATATCGTCATCAAAATCGTCGTGGTGGCGAGATTTAAACTTCTCTTTTTGTTGAGAGCCGTGTTTTAACCATTGATCCCACTGTGCCATGGTGGTGCTTTCCTAACGCTTGTTGATTTTTAAGGCTACGTGTAGCCGGATGATTAGGCAGTATGTTGTTGCCTAACAATTTTAAGATAGCCGAAAAATGCCCCACCGACTAGTGAAATTCGCCGCAAACGACCGTTTTTTTAACCGGCGTAAAGCTGACCGTTTGATTCTATTAACTGACTGATTAAATTGCTTTTATCGTTGCTCGTCAGCCAGATAAGGTGAAGAGGATGGGTAAGCGCTTGTACTTTATCAACTAAATGAAGTCGCTTGCTGTCTAGGTACTGTTGAATCGCCAAGGAAGGCAGAAATGCGATGCCGCCATGTGTGAGCAAATAGTTTAACGCTAGGTGGCACGACTGGGTATGTAACACCGGTGGGCGCTGTAACTGCGCTATTTGGCTTTGTGCACTCGCAAATTGTGTGCCCCAGTCAAGATAGATAAGCGGTAGCTCATCACTCTTATCCAGATGAAGATGAGCGACGTGGCTGACCAACTGTAATTGATAATTGCCAAGGTGATGAGACTGCAGCCCTTCAAGTTTTGGTAACTCTGACGTTAGGCCCGCGTCGATGCGCTTCTCAATTAAATGGCGAGCGAGTAATTGCCTTGGCGTTGATTCAGCACGGAGTAGCCAGTCGGTATGGTCTGCACCTATCTGATTTATCCATGCGCTTACGCCATCAAGCTCCCATAACATCGGTGACGCCCCAAATGTTAATTGGGTACTGGCGGCTTGTATGGCACTGACATCGTGTTGCGCACGTTGCCAAGTTTGCAGCATAGTTTCTGCATAGGGAAATAAACGCTCACCTGCTTCTGTGAGGCGAACATTATTGCGCTGACGAATAAACAGTGCGGTGCCTAACTGCGTTTCAAGTTGGCGAATACGAAAGCTGACTGCGGATTGGGTCAGATAAAGATTATCCGCCGCATGACCGAAATGGCGGGTCTTGCTGACTTCAATAAATGTACGCAGCAGTTGAATATCCAATACCTATATCCTCGTGACTGGCTTTTTAGTATCGAGATCAATAACGCGAAACATCGGTATCGTCAAGGAAGACGACACAGACGCTAGGTTGAACTATCGATAACTATCGGGCGGCGAGACGTTAAAGCATGAGATCCGCAAGTGTGAGCGGACGATCGGTTAATCCAAGACGCTGAGCAGGTGTGACGTGGGCGTGATCTTGCCAACACAAATTGTGCCAGGCACGGTAAATATCAAGTAACGGCAGTAACCCTCCAGGGCGTAAACGGCGTCGTGGTTCATTAACCAACAGTGCAAATTGCTGATGGAAGTGTTGTTGATATTTCTTCATCGCATCACAGCTTGCATGGGTTAACCAATAGGCTTCTCTGCCCTTATTTTGCCCATGATCGCAAATGGCTTTGCTCCCTGCACCGCTGCGCGTAAACGCCCAGCGATCGCGCCACCAACTGAGTAACACAATATCAATTTTTTCTGGCTCTGAGCCGGGTTGCCAATAAGGATCTTGCTCGACATAAACATGGCTAACCCGTTTGTCGCGAATATCGGCCTCGAAAACGGATAAACAAGCCGAGCGCAATAAGGGCTCCTGCGGAGAAAACACCACAATGTGTTGCCAATGATCAATAAAAGGCTTGAGGTTTAAATAATGGGCATAGGTGGTGTATTGAGGACGAATCAGCGTACCACGATTAGGGTAAATAAAGTGCAACGGCTGGGTGTAAGGGTCTTCCACATTTGAGCGTGAAAACACCTCTCGGTATTTTGCGTCAACGCGACCCAGTAAGCCGTCAGGGCGTGTTGTTGGCTCCGAGCGCTGGCCTGCATTGGTGGTCGCCATAAAGCGGCAAGCGTCTTGATACGGATCATGATGCTCGGCGAGATGGTCATGATCATACGAATGATAGTTGACATCTTGAAGCAAAATATAGCCGCTATGCGCCTCTCCGGTCGCTAGCCATTGTACGCCATTTTCGCTGTTAGGTTGCAGCGGTGCATGAACACTCGCGAGGTGGCCTGTTGAGGTATCAGATAAAAAGCGTGTGTCGTACGCGGCAAGTTTTTGTCGACAACGCGCAGCTATTTGATTCAGGTGATCATAAAAGGTCTTTGGGTTGAGAGAAAGCCGACGACAGATCTCTCGCACGGTATGGCCCGTGAAAAGGAAGGCCAGCAACTTTTGTTGCAGCTCACTCTTTTTGTTAATCCCAGACCAACGGTCGACAAAGGTACTTTGACAGCCTTTACACCGATAACGTTGTCTATCGCCGCTGTAGCCAAAGGCATGGTAACAGTGACGGTAGGTTAAGACTGGCTTACCTAAGTGCTCACAGGCGGGGTTGGTACAGGCACATAGTCCATCTGCATGGAGTTGACGTTGGGCTATCAACTCGGCATGAACTTGCTGGTTGTTGAGCAGAGGAGGAAACGCCCCGCATTCTCGGCATACTAGCGTTGGGCGTGCCGGATTAGAGCGCTGAACCAAATAATCTTGCTCATCCATTGACCCGAAGTTAGGACAGGTCAAGGTTTTACAAAAATTCAGCTGCAATTGACCGGCAGCGGGTGGCAATTTACCGCTTGGCACGTTTCCTCCAACCCACATTTACAGGTTGATCGCGGTCTCGAGCGAGACAGTCATCATTTCATTAAACGACTTTTGACGCTCATCTGAGCTCAGTGCTTCACCACGAATAATGTGGTCAGACACGGTCAGGATGGTGAGAGCACGCGCGTTTAGCTCTGCAGCGACACCGTAGATACCCGCTGCTTCCATATCAACGGCAAGAATGCCAAGTTTGTCCATTTTGTTGAACAGATCGGCTTCTGGGCTGTAAAAAAGATCCGCAGAGAATACGTTACCAACGCGCACAGAGACGTTTTGTTTACGCGCTTCACCAACGGCAGTTTCCATAAGATGGAAATCACAAATAGCGGCGAAGTCATGATCGGCAAAACGGGTGCGGTTTACTTTTGAGTCGGTGGAAGCGCCTTGTGCAACGATCACGTCCATCAGTTTGACATCATCTTTTACTGCGCCACAGCTGCCGACGCGAATGACGTTTTTAACACCGTAATCTTTGATCAGCTCATGGACGTAGATGGAGCACGATGGGATACCCATACCGTGACCCATTACCGATACTTTTTTGCCTTTGTAAGTGCCGGTGTAACCAAACATATTACGGACGTCAGTGACCAGTTCCGCGTTTTCTAGAAAGTTTTCGGCAATGTACTGCGCGCGCAGTGGATCACCTGGCATCAGGACTGTTTCAGCAAATGCGCCGTCTGCAGCGTTAATATGTGGGGTAGCCATAGTGTGCTCCAATTATCTAAAGTTACGAGAAAAGCGTTCGATCACGGCTTGATAAGCCATGCCGCCAAGGTAGATACCAACGATGCCCATGATCCCAGAAATCACCGGGGGAGCAGGCAAGGGTAACTTGATCGCGCTGAATAAAAAGCCAACAATGGCGCCAGCGACGACCGCAAGTAAAATTTCGTTCATTATAACCCTCAAACAACTCGTTAGATGCAGTTCAGCTCAATCCGGTACCGAATTTGCGACAGTCTTAGCTGTCTTTAATTATCGTTTCAGTCATACCGCTCGAGATGAGTCTAGTGTATGTAACCAGCCCATATATCCGCGCGATCTTGATCACAACTATATCCATGTTAACCCGTAAACCGGCCAATGATTACTAAATATGTTGATAGTGTCGGTGCAATCGCTTGCGTTGTAACCAAATAGGTCCGATTGGATGGTTTATTCGCGGATAAAAACGGGCAATAGACACAACACTGGCTGATATCTGTCTTTATTTTGCGCAAGATCAAAACAGTTTTAGTAACTGACGCCCTTATCATGATGGTGTGTTGATCCGGCTTTATCAATAGAGTTATGAATATGAATAATTCTCACTTCTATTCGTGACTTAGCGTTTTAATTGCGTTAGCATGCTGCCATCAATTTTTGCGAGGAAAGGGCTATGCAAGCTTTTCGTTCATTTTTCCAATTCATTCTTTTAACCGTTTCTTTGGTATTAAGTGGTCACGCTGCTGCAAAAACCATCCATCATGCCATGGGCACCGTTGAGATTGACGGTGTGCCGCAGCGTGTGGTTGTGCTTGGGCAAGGCAGCCTCGATGTGCTTGACCGCCTGGGGGTTGAACCTGTAGGCGTGGTGAAATCATTGATGCCAGATTACTTAGCAAAAACTTACCAAGATGATAAGTATGTGGCGGTAGGGACTGTTAAAGAGCCTGATTATGAGGCAATCTTTACGGCAAAACCGGATTTGATCATCGCAGAGGCGCGTATGGCGTCGCTGATGAGTGAATTAGAAGAAATTGCGCCAACCATTATGTTCCAAGCCGATTATGACCATTATTGGCAGAGTGTTCAGCAAAACTGGCGCATGCTGGGTAATGTCTTCGACAAACAAGAAAAAGTGGAAGCCATTATCGACCAGGTAAATACCAAAATTGCACAAACACATGAAAAAGCGGTGGCAGATAACTTCAACGCGCTTATGGTGATGAGCAACGGTAGTAAAGTGGCGATGTTTGGTGAGAAAAGCCGCTTTGGTCTGGTTTTTGACGAGCTGGGACTAAAACCTGCGAAAAGTGATGACGTAGAAGTGGCTGGATCTCACGGCAACCTGATTTCTTTTGAATACATTGCCGATGCCAATCCAGATGTGTTGCTGGTGCTTGATCGTGAGCAAGCGATTGGTGAGGGACAGGGAAAAGCTAAAGCGCGTTTCGATAATCCATTGGTGAATAAGACACCGGCGCACCAAAATCAACGTATCAGCTACTTAGATCCAACCGCTTGGTATATCACCATGGCTGGGATGACGGCGATGGATAAAATGATCGACGATGTCAATCGTGTACTTTAATCGTTTTTGATGACTCATCGCTTTCTTTATAGATTGCTTTTTTACAGATAAAAGTTGACCCGGGCTTCTCCCGGGTCTTTGTGGTTTCAGACCCAACGGTAGTCGTGTTGTGAAGTATCTTTCTATTCCTATCCTTATGGTGCTGGCGCTATTGTCGATATCTATCGGTGTCGCCCACGTTTCTTTGGATAGTTTGTGGGCCGGTGATTCAGAAGCCTGGACCATTTTTACCACCAGCCGTATTCCGCGCCTGCTGGCTATTTGTCTTGCCGGGGCTGGGTTGAGTGTGGCCGGCCTGATTATGCAGCAGATTTGTCAAAACCGCTTTGCCTCCCCAGATACCACGGGCACTATTGATTGTGCGCTGCTTGGCTATGTGGTTACGCTCGTGGTTTTTAGTGGTGCAAACCAATGGCTTGACCTGACCGTGATTGTCGGTACGGCGATGGCAGGTACTTGGCTATTTGTCCGTTTCTTACAGCGCCTCAAATTTAAAAATACCGTACTTGTTCCTTTGATCGGGATTATGTACGGCAACGTGGTTTCGTCTCTTACTCAGTTCCTGGCTTACAAATACGATTTGATTCAAACCTTACAAGCGTGGACGGTGGCCAATTTTTCATCGGTGTTGGCGGGGAATTATGAAATCTTGTTTGTTGCCATGCCTGTATGTGCCGTGGCCTATGCCTATGCGAGCCAATTTAGCGCCGCCAGTATTGGAGAAAGCTTCGCCAAGAATATTGGTTTGGATTATCAAAAAGTGGTGCTGTTTGGTGTCATGGTGGTTGCCTTGTTGTCGTCGGCCGTGGTGATGATCGTCGGTGTGATCCCTTTTCTTGGCCTGATTGTGCCGAATGTTGTCTCATTGTTCATGGGCGATAACATTAAGCGTAATTTGCCTTGGACCGCCTTTTGGGGGGTGGTACTGGTCTTAAGTTGCGATATTTTAGGCCGCGTAATTATCTTCCCTTATGAAGTCCCTATTGCCATGATTATTTCGATTTTGGGTGGCGTGGTCTTTATCTACTTAGTGATGAGGGATAAAGCCAATGCGTGATGGRCTCAAACTTTCTCTTGTTGCGGTAGGCGTTTTACTGGTCGCCGGTTATTTCTTAGGGCATGGCCTTACCGCGGATAATTATGCTTACTTTCTTTCTAGGCGTACACCGAAGGTGCTTTCGATTGCGCTGGCAGCGATCGCAATATCGGCCTCTTCATTAGTGTTTCAAACCATCACCAATAATCGAATATTGACGCCCTCAATTCTTGGCTTTGATAGTTTGTACGTCTTATTGCAGACCCTGTTACTGGTGATCTTCGGTTCAACCAGTCTGTTTTTGGTGAATGCCTATTTAAACTTTGCGGTGAGTGTGGCATTGATGACGGTGACGGCGAGCGTACTATTTACGCTTTATTTTCGTCGGCATCGCGCTAACGTCTATACCTTGCTGTTAATTGGTATCGTGCTCGGGAGTGTGTTTGGCAGTGTTAGCCAGTTTTTCACCTTATTAGTTGACCCCAGTGAATTTGCGGTACTTCAAGATGCCATGTTTGCCAGTTTCAACAATGCGAATCGCGATCTGGTGTATATCAGTGTGCCGGTGTTAGGGCTGTGTTTGTTGGCGCTTTACCGCTATGCCAATCAGCTGGATGTTTGCTTACTTGGTGAAGATAATGCCACCAGTTTAGGCGTCGATATGCGCGGACTCACACTGAAGGTGATGGTGATCATCGCCATCATGATTGCGGTATCGACGGCTTTGGTCGGGCCTGTATTGTTCTTTGGTTTGATTGTGGTCAGCCTTGCCCGGCAAATGTTTGTGAGCTATCAGCATCGTTTTTTGATTCTTGCGACCAGTGTGTTGGCAGTTTTTTTGTTGTTAACCGGTCAGTATGTTGTTGAGCAGTGGTTCGGGTTTGAAACCACTGTCAGTGTGATTATTAACTTTGTTGGTGGAAGCTACTTCTTGTACCTGCTAACGAAAAACAAGTTTTAACCATTATGATTGAATTAATTGGATTGTCGAAAGCCTACGGGCAAACCCAGGTGGTAAATCAGGCCAGTGCGTTGTTCCCGCCGGGTAAAGTGACCGCGATAATTGGTCCAAATGGTGCGGGGAAAAGTACGCTGCTCTCTATGGCGAGTCGACTCACTGACAGTGATGCAGGTGAAGTCTTGATTGGCGATAAACCGCTCAGTGAATGGAGCAATGAGGCATTAGCAAAAAGGCTGGCGGTGTTGCGGCAGGCGAATAATGTCAATATGCGCTTTCGTGTTCGTGAGCTCGTGGCATTTGGTCGTTTTCCCCACTCTAAAGGGCGACTGACTGCAGATGATGATACGGTGATTGATGAAGCGTTAGCTCAATTAGGGTTAACGGAGTTACAAGACCGCTTTATTGATCAATTAAGTGGGGGCCAACGGCAGATGGCATTCATCGCGATGGTGGTGGCACAAAACACCGATTATATCTTTCTCGATGAACCGCTTAATAATCTCGATATTCGTCACTCGGTGGCGATCATGAAGACGGTCAGAGACCTGGCACATCGATATAACAAGGCCGTGGTGGTCGTGATGCACGATATTAACTTTAGCGCTTGTTATGCGGACAATATGGTCGCGATGAAAGACGGCGAAGTGGTATCGAGCGGTCCCGTTGATGAGGTGGTGACCAAGCCAGTGATGGAGCGTATTTACGAGATTGAGTTTGAGGTTGAACAAATCAATGGTCAGCGTATTTGCCTCTATTATGGCGCGGCAACACCGGCGTTAGCTTTGGCACAGTAAACTGTATCCAGCCGCAAGAGCGGCTGGATACATCGTCACTAGTGTGATTTAGCGGTACTCGAGGTCTTGTTGCTGGTGGTCGGCGCTCGCGTCAGCCACCAGCTTGCCAATGAGCCGAGTGTCACCATCGCCACGCCTTGCCAGAAGGAGAGCGTCAGCTCGGTCGACAAGAGAATCGCTGATAAAAACGTTGATAGGATCGGGATAAAATAAGACAAGGTTGCTAAGAACACCAAATTGCCCTTAAGAATACCAAGGTTCCACAGCCCGTAACCTCCTCCCATTGCCACACCGGCCACGAGCACATAAACTGCCTCCGACCAAGAACCGGAAAGCGCAGGCGCATCAGAGAGTGCAAAACCGACCCAGAGTGTGATGGCCGTTGCTATAAAGAACCACGTGATGCCGTTTTTTCCCTGCGCACTCATGCGGGTCAGATTACAATATATGGCCCAAATGATGGCGCCACTGAAAGCCAGAATATAGCTCAATGGGTTTGAGTGAATATTGGCGACTAAATGATGCCAAGAAACCCCCTGTTTGCCGCCGACTGTCCAGATAACGCCTAAAAACGCGATCATTAAGGCAGGATAAAGCCAAAGGCTGACTTTTTGGCGAGTAATAAGCACGGAAAAGAAGACGGTTAAGCACGGCCACAAATAGTTAATGACGCCCATTTCGATCGCTTGTGTGCGCGTATTAGCCCATGCTAGGGATAACGACAAGCATAATTCGTAGACCACGAATAACACGCCGCCGACAATTAAGTAGCGACGTGGAAAATCGCTGAGTTTGGGCGTACCGACAAAAACCACTAAGCAGAGAGCCGCGATAGTATAAATGGCGGCAGCGCCACCTACAGGGCCAAGTAATTCGGTCACGTGGCGGATCAATGCGACATTGCTGCTCCACAGTAGGATTGCACCACACCCTGCAAGCGTGTATTGATTCATAACAGGCAGTCCAAGCAAAAAGCTTAAATTGCCTATCTTTTCGGCGTCTCGCAACCCTATTCAGCGTCTTTTTGTTTGTTCGATACTTTGTTGGCAAGCAAGGTATCAAGTGACGTGGGATAGTCGATTAAAAACCCTTGCACATAATGAATGCCGATCTCTTGTACGCGCGCGAGTTTTTCTTCATCAGACACCCACTCCGCGACAGTTTTATACCCCATGGTGTCACAGATACTGACGATAGATTCGAGGATCACTCGGTCAATGTCGTTTTCGTTATCGGTGAGGTTGGCAACGAACTGGCCATCCACTTTCACGACATCAACGTTGAAGAGTTTCAAGTAATGGAAAGAACATAGGCCGGCGCCAAAATCATCTAGTGCGATGTTAGCCCCATAGGCGCGTAACTCATCGATAAATGAAACGGCGGTATTTAAGTGACTAATTAAGGCTGATTCTGTGATCTCGAAGCACAAGCGCTCAGCGGGAAAGACAGATGAGGCTAACAGGGCTTTCAAATGTGTTTGGAACTTGGGATCGCTGATTGAGTGCGCGGATAGGTTGAGATTAAATTTAAGGCCAGAGTCGGCCAATTCTTGGGCGCGAGTATTGAGCACATAGTTGGCCACCCACGCATCAATGTCACGAATGTAACCAAAGGCCTCTGCGGCGGGGATAAATTGCCCCGGATTCATGATATTGCCATCCGTGTCAATCATCCGCACTAATAGCTCATACCAGTGTTCAATGGTTGCTCCTTTCGCGGGAGCGACTTGTTGACCATATAGGGTAAATCGATCCTCAGCCAATGCGCGGGTAATTTTTCCGACCATTTGCATATCGTTGTGGCGGCCTTGGGCGAAGCCTGATATATCGTTATAGTCGACGATTTGTCCACGGCCCGCTGACTTCGCTTCATACATGGCAACGTCAGCGCGGCTCATTAAGTCGGACAGAGTTAAGGGGTCATAACCGATATTGACTAAGCCGACACTAGCACTGATGGTGAAAATCCGCTCTTCATAAGAAAAAGAGAGATTCTCGAGGCGACTGATTAAATCGGCAATTGTCTGTTTGGCATCCCGCATATTGCAGTGTGTGAGGAGGACTGCAAATTCGTCGCCGCCGAGTCGTGCAACGGTGTCATCACTGCGAACATTATCAGCCAATGCTCGAGACACTTGGCAGAGAACATCGTCGCCCGCATGGTGGCCGACAGAATCGTTGATGATTTTGAACAGGTCGAGATCGACAAAGGCAAGTACCGACGGGGTATCGTCATGGTGTTGTGTAAGGTGCTTTTCCATGATGGTTTCAAAGGCCCGGCGGTTCGGTAAATGTGTCAGTGGATCGTGGTTAGCGTTGTAGTCGAGTTGCGCCATTAACGCATGTTCTTCAGACACATCACGTAAAATATACACATAGCCTTTATGACTGGTTAACGGCGATACTGCCACGGAGACATAGACGCGATCCCCATTAGCTAACACAAGCTGATAGGCATCTTTTATCTGTGTTTCAAAAAAGGTCGCGGTTTGGTTGTTATGTAAACTCGAGAGCAGCACGCGCTGTTGTTGACGATATAGTTGGAAAATGTCGTCGATGGTTTGTCCAAGGGGTCGATCATCCTCATTGAGAGTCAGTCGCTGTGCCGTATGGTTGAGATAGGCCAAATGACCTTGGTCGTCGGTGGTGATTACGGCATCGTTGATGGAATTCATCACTACGTTTAATTGTTCGCGCTCTTGGGCAAGGGTTTGGTTGAGTTCATTGATTTCAGTATTGTCCCAGTTGGCGCCAATCAATCGTATGGTATTGCCGCTATTATCGATTTGTACACTGGCAAGGGCACGCAGGTAACGCGTTCGACCGTGAGTATCGAGAATCCGGAATTGGGTATCGATACGTTGTTGATATTTTAGGGCTTTGCCGAGTATGCGCTTGACCCTATCGGCATCATCTGGATGTAGGCGATGTTGCCAAGTCACCAATGTTTCTTTACCGTCAGAGACGGGCATATCGTAGAGCGCATACATCTGCGCATCCCATTCGAGCGTAACGTCTGCGACGTTGTACTCCCAAATACCAATGTTAGCCGCTTTGGTCGCGGCTCCAAGGCGGCGGCGTAAGGTATCGGTTTGTTGGTTGGCTAGGTGCTGTTCGGTGACATCGATTACCGTACTGAGTACGGTTTCTCTCTCTTCACCGGTTTGTCGCGCCGACGCTTGCCGTAGATATCGGTAATCGCCCTGATCATTTTGAAAGCGAAATACTTCGATCATACGATCAGTACGCTCTTCAACCAGCAGGCGCATGGCTTGCTCCCAACCGTGTAAATCGTCAGGATGGATTCGGGCGATCCAGGCTTGGTAGGTTTGGATGCTATTTGCACTGATCCCCAATAGTGGCGCTGACCAACCTGAAAACAGAATAACGCCAGTATGAACATTCAATTCAAATACGGCGAGTTTGTTGATATCTAAAGCAAAACGCCAACGTTCTAGCCAGCGTTTTTGCTCTCTCTGTGCCGCTTTCAGTGCATTAATGTCTTCGACTTGGCTGATGAGATGCGTCACATGGCCGGCATGTTTGTCACGGACCGCAGTGACAGAGAGCCTTCCCCATACCTGCTCCCCATCCGCGCGCAGGAAGCGCTTCTCCAGCCGTTTATTATCGGTATGACCCATGATCAGTTCATTAAAATAGTCTTTTAATGCCGCTTGATCGTGCTCGCGGGTAAAAATAGAAACATGGGAGCCAAGCAATACACGCGGTTCACAGGCAAAAAACTGCGCAAGGCTCGCGTTAGCGTCTTGAACGATGCCGCGAGGGTCGAGTATGGCCATACCAATAAGGGAGTTATGCATTGCTTGGGTTAATAACGCATGTTGCTCCAGATGATGCTTTTGATGACGTCGATAGCTATATGCGAATTGTGTCATTATCACCCCGACCATCATGGCGGCACCAGCCATCGCCATGCGAGACAGTGAGGCTTTTTGATCCGCTTCTACTTGAAATGTCAGTGCACCGAGGGCGGATAAAATGTCAAAGCTTAGTAATGTTAACGCGATACAGCCTAAGCCGATCAGGCGGTTTTGCAGTGTTGCCGCCAACAAAAACAGCGCTGTTAGCGCCAAAAACGGGTGAGGTGAAAGATATAACAACAGGCTGATTGCACTGATCGCGGCCAAGCACAGGGCTATCAAGGCGATCCAAAACGTGCTCGATTTCGCAAGTCGATCATTAGGTCGTTCGCTGAGGTTCTCTTTGATGACTAACAAGAGAGGAAATAGGGCGACAAAACCGACAAACTCGCTAATAAACCACCGCAGTAGCAAGTAATCGAACGGTTGATGGGTTCCTATTGACTGAACACTGGCACCGAGTGTCGCACCAAATAGAGAGCTGATGATAAGCGTGGGCGCCAAACCTCGAATAAAGGGCCACATACTCTCGAACGGGTTACCGTAACGTTTGCGCATTAATCGGTAAATGGTGCAACCTAATCCGGCGGTTGAAGTGTTGACAGCCGCCATGCTGGCACTGAGTGAAGCAGGAATCCCCATCATGGTATCGGCATAAAAAACGCCGGTGAAAAAGCCTGCGGCTGCGACAAGCCTCACGTAGCCTGAAAAGCAGCTAAACCCGAATGCGCCGGCAGCCGAGACGTACCAAATCACGGCGAATTGTTCGCTTTCTGGCAGCACCGCTAATGAGAACCATACCAGCGAAAAGCTCATCGTGACTAAAATAAAAAAGGCCTGAATCGATTGGCGAATTCGTCGATGGAGGATCATGGTTCTCTCATTAATAACAATAATCTAGGGAGAGCTTAGCGCATTTTGCGTGGGATTTAATCACGTTTGTGGTAATTATCATACAAAGACACTCTCGATGTTTATGAGTCGCATTTATTTTTGTATCGCAACTGCGTCGCAACAGTTAATCCCCAAGATGTTAGACATACGGCTTTAGTCTAAATTTGATCGTGTTCACCGCGATGACCCAAAAAATATGGCATCTGTAATGGACCAAGGCTGAAAGTCTCTCGGTATTAGCAGGTGTCTGTAACCGTTAGGTTTTTAGCGTACTGAGTATGCTAATCCGTTCTAAAGATAAGGATTATAGGTGGAAAATGACAAGGATCGTAGTGGATAACAAAATGGGATTTTGGGTTGCATTTGGCGTCGTTTGTGCGCTGTCTATATTTGGAGGATGGGTTGTAGTATCGGCGCAATTTACATGGGTTGTGTTGATATTGGCCTGTCAAGCTGTGGGCATAGGTCTTGCCGTAAAGCTCTATCTGTTCCCGCGACACGAGCAAGAATCTGTAGTTGAAAACGCTACACTAGACATTCCTACTGAAACCGTTGGACGATTAGCAACGCGTGCCACAATGAACGCGATGACGGCCGCAGAAGTCTCGCATCGCTCTGACATTTTAACGGGTCGTTTGACAGAGCAGTTTTCTGCGGTGGTAGAGATTACCGATAAAGCGCAACATATTGAGCAAACTCTTTCGCGTGCTTGCCAAGTCGAGACTGAATCGGTTGAGCAAGTGACTCGTATGCGGGATCTTAGTCAGCAGGGTGTAAATGAACTGACCGCATCCATTGCTGAGATGCGAGATATTAACCAAAAAACCGCCGAAACGGTTGCGCGAATTGAAGCTCTGGACGCCAACGTCAATAAAGTCAGTGCCGTCGCACAAGTTATTGATGATATCGCCGAACAAACAAACTTGCTGGCATTAAATGCCGCAATAGAAGCCGCTCGAGCTGGTGAGCAGGGGCGTGGTTTTGCGGTGGTGGCTGATGAAGTACGACAGCTTGCGCAGCGGACTTCACAGAGCACRAGTGAAGTCGCGACAATCATAAAACACATTATGGCAGAGTCGAGTAATGTGATGGCACATATTCAAGCCTTGTCATCCGATGTCGAGTCAGGCACTGAAAATGTTGAGCGTGTCGGGCACATTTTAACCGAGCTTTCTTCGGGAGCCGATCAGGTTGAAGAAGCGGTAAAAGAGATAGCCCATGGGTCATCACAGAATAGCGCCAGTTTAGAACAAATTGCATCGGCGCTGGTACAGGTCCGATCTGGACTTGAAATCAGTGATGAGCAAGTCACGGTCTTGAGTAAAGAAGCCGAGGGATTAATGGATACCGCAGAAAAAACCAATGCGGTTTTTGCTGAGCTCTCCGATGCTAGCCCTCATCAGCGTTTTTTCAAAGCGGCGAGTGTATGTCGAGATCGGATTGAAGCGGCTTTTGAACAGGCCCTTGCGAAGGGCGAGATTAGTCCTTCCGATTTGTTTGACCGCCACTATCAACCCATTGCCAATACGCATCCACAAAAATACACCACCCGTTTCGATACGTTTTGTGATCGATTATTACCGCCGATTCAAGAGCCTATTTTGGACATCGATGACAATATTGTTTACGTGATAGCCAATGACACGAACGGTTATGTTCCCACGCATAATCAACGTTTTTGTCAGCCATTAACCGGTGATTATGCGCAAGATATCACCGGTAACCGGACTAAACGCTTATTTGATGACCGTACAGGTAGGCGTTGTGGGCAACATACTGATACCATGCTGCTGCAAACCTATAAGCGCGATACCGGTGAAGTCATGCATGACCTTTCTGTCCCGCTCTTTGTTGCAGGTAAACATTGGGGCGCAGTGAGAATGGGATACTACCCACCGGTATCAGCAGAATGAGCGAAAAGGAGTAGCAATGAATCCAGTTGCGATTGTAACCGGGGCAAGTGGCGGCATTGGCCGCGAGACGGCGAAGTTATTGGCACAGCGTGGTTATGCCATTTGCATCAACTATTTGAGCAACAGTGAATCTGCTTTTGCGCTTGTTGATGAACTTCAAGCGATTGGAGTAAACGCGATCGCCGTTCAGGCCGATGTGTCGAGTGAAGAAGGTGTCAAGCGGTTGTTCAGTGAAGCGGATAACCGCTTAGGGAATATCACCGCATTGGTGAATAATGCCGGTATCATGTTGCCGCAATCGTCTGTCAGCGGTATGGATGCGGAGCGGATCAACGCGATGTTTCAAGCCAATGTTACCAGTGCCTTTTTGTGCTGCCGAGAGGCGGTGCATCGCATGGCGCAATCTCGTGGTGGTAACGGCGGCGCTATCGTTAATGTTTCCTCCGCAGCGGTTAAAACCGGATCACCCAATGAATACGTTGATTATGCCGCGACCAAAGCCGCATTAGACACACTGACTATGGGGCTAGCGAAAGAAGTGGGCCGTGAAGGGATTCGTGTCAACGCAGTGCGCCCAGGTCCAATTGATACCAATATGCATGCGGCAGGAGGAGAGCCTGATCGTGTCGCGCGTGTGGCTGATAATATCCCGCTTGGTCGTGGGGGGTCGACGCTGGAAGTAGCAGAAATGATTGCTTGGCTGCTGTCAGATAATGCATCTTATTCGACGGGTAGTTTATTTGATGTTGCTGGTGGCATGTAGTCTGCCGTATTTCGATGCTATCACCGCGCGTTATGTCGCGCGGTGGTAATCTATATCGTAACGACCGTTGTTTGGCACCCTGCTATGAGCGGTTAAAAGCCGATACTGGTACCGACACTCACGGAGCTCGTTTCGGCATCGCCGCGATCGGCATAGGTGAGCTCAAAGTTCATTTTAGGTCCGACAGTCGGTTGTAACTCAAAGCCAACCGTGCCGCTGGCGCCCCAACCGATGTCTTTATCCGTCCCAAATTCGGTTTGATAGTAGTTTCCCCCACCACGCAGATAGACACTGCCGATCGTCATAGGGAAGTTAACTTGTACGCCAACGGGAATATAGGTGGACGTCAACGTTGTTTCTGTACCATTGGCGTTATCAAAGTCGGCACTAGTTTCACCATACCCTGAATACAGGCTGGTATAATCGGTCAGCCGCCACGTGCCATTCACTTCCCAGGTGTGACCTGTCTCTGTTTGAGAACCGTATTTAACATCGGTAACACTGGCGCTAGCGCCGATACTGAGTGGCGATGTTTGGGCCTGTGCTGCTGTGGCGAGTAACATGCCCGCACAAAGCGTAGCAAGCGATAAGCGTTTGGTCATAATAACAATCCTTTTGGCCGAGATTCGCCTGACGTGTCTTCTCATTATAAAACGGTAACGGCGAGCAGACACCAAGCTTGAGTAATATTTGCGCTGTAGCGCTAGGTCATATTAAAGAATCTGCGCAATCGATTTTAACTCCCCGCTAGCAGTGCTATTGTATTGCCCCTTGTGTACCAGCATGACGCCATGCGTGTTTGTTTCTCAAAGGGCTTTAAACATGAAATTTGCAGTTCTCGATCAAGCGATTTACGACCACCTTTACCGTGATATTGAAGCCTTTCGAATCACGTTTGACTTGCCTTGTAACGATCCAACCTCATTAGACGACAAAGCAGATGATCTTCATACGGCATTGGCGGTTGAGGAGATGACCGAACTGGCTGAGGCTGACTCACTGGTTGAACAAGTTGATGCTATCGTCGACAGTGTTTATGTCCTCATGGGACGCGCCGTACAGATGGGGTCGCGCGGGTATCGTGATCAACTTGAAGTCAGTTATATGATTGATATTTTAATGCAAATTGCTAATCGACTCGGGATCGATTTCATAACCTGTTGGGACGAAGTGCATAGCAGTAATATGAGTAAAGTTTGCCGCGATGCGCAGGCTTTCGCGGACACCCAAGCCTACTATGAGAAAAAAGGCATTGAGGTTGTGGCAAGCCCCAAAGATGACGGGATTATTGCCAAATGCGCAACAGATGTGACGGTTGACGGTAAATTGATTCGTCAAGGTAAGGTCATGAAGTCCGTGTACTATCGCCCAGCTGATCTTGCAAAATGTGTAATGGCTGAATTGGCTTAAATTCACGCGATATACGCTAGCATAACGCCGCTTTTTCTATAAAAAGCGGCGTTTTTTCGTCATGGGCTCAGAGCTCATTTATCACACGCCTACTTAAATTGAGTAAAAGCTCTCCATTGAGCTTATTGTGCAGGCGTGTCATTAAAGTCTTGCAAAAGTGTCTTTTTTTCTTACAAAGATTGCTTCTCATTTCATCTATAATTTTGCCTTTAGTCCTGATTTGGGTCTAAGTTAAAAGCTTGTGAGTCCTCTAAAGTAGGCAGCACATTTTTTAGTGTAACAGCTCTATGTGTTGAAAGCCTTACGTGGAGCGCCTCACGCTTTCGTTATAAATCTAGGGAGAACATCGTGGAACATCCTTTCTCACTTGAAGGTAAAGTCGGCATTGTGGCGGGCCTGGCGAATGAAAATAGCATTGCCTTTGGCTGCGCCCAAGCGTTACACCAAGCAGGCGCAGACGTACTGGTGACGTATGGGTCACCGAAGGCAGAGCGCTTTGTCACCCCCCTGAAGCCGTCAATGGGGGATCCTGAAATGATGTTGTGTGATGTGCAAGATGACCACCAATTGGATGCGCTATTTGCGCGTGCCAAAGAAAAATGGGGGCGGATTGATTTTGTTGTTCACTCGATCGCGTTTGCGCCGTTAGATGATTTACACGGTCGGGTGGTGGATTGCTCTCGAGAAGGCTTTTCGCTCGCGATGGATATTTCCTGCCACTCGTTCATTCGCATGGCTAAGCGGGCAGAGCCTCTTATGTCAGCTGGGGGCACATTATTTAACATGTCGTACTATGGCGCAGAAAAAGTCGTGGATAATTACAACTTGATGGGACCGGTTAAAGCCGCACTCGAATCGACCACGCGCTATCTCGCCGCTGAACTTGGGCCGCAAGGTATCCGTGTTCATGCCATTTCTCCAGGCCCAATTCGTACGCGTGCCGCCTCTGGATTAAAAGAATTTGAAGCGTTGGCGGTAGACGGTGAAACGCGATCGCCGCTACGTCGACTGGCAAGGGTACAGGATGTGGGGAATGCGGTTGTTTATCTTACCGCTGATGCAGGGCGTGTACTGACAGGGCTAACGCACTACGTCGACGCCGGTCATCATCTTCGTTTTTAAATCAGCGTATTTTTCGACGTTATAGACGATTAAGGAGCTTACTATGACAGGGACACATAACGAGGAGGTCATCGAGAATAAGACGTACGATGAAATTTCAATCGGTGATGAGGCGTTTTTAGAAAAACGTTTAACCATGGAGGACATTAAGCTTTTTGCGATAATGTCCGGTGATGTCAATCCTGCTCATGTGGATGATGACTTTGCCAAAAGCAGCCGTTTCCAAGAGATTATTGCCCATGGCATGTGGGGCGGCGCATTGATATCAACGGTGCTCGGTACCAAGTTACCCGGGCCTGGGACGGTTTATGTAGGCCAAACGTTGGCCTTTAAAGCACCGGTCATGCTTGGAGATGTACTTCGAGTAATCGTACGTGTCGACCAAATGGACGATAAACGCCATCATATTGTGTTTGCCTGTCGCTGCGAAAATCAACGCGGCGATACCGTCATCGAAGGCGAAGCACGCGTATTAGCTCCCACTAAAAAAGTAAGCCGTCAACGGACAGTCATGCCAGAAGTGCGCTTGTCTGAGCGCGGGCAGTTACACGCGATTCTTACCGCAGCGGATCATCCCGATCCCATGCATACGGCGGTTGTCCACCCCGTTGATGACAGTTCTATTCGTGGCGCGGTTGCGTCGGCAAAACAGCAACTAACCATTCCAACGCTAGTGGGGCCAAGAGATAAAATTCTCGCCGCTGCAGATACCGCCGAAGTGGATATTCAGGACTTCGAAATTGTCGATACTCCGCATAGTCACGCGGCTGCAGAGCGCGCCGTGCAAATGGCACGAGCGGGTCAAATTGAAGCATTAATGAAAGGCGCGTTGCATACTGACGAATTGTTGCACGAGGTTGTCAAACGTGAGGGAGGATTGCGTACTGAACGTTGTTTAAGCCATGTAATGGCATTCGATGTTCCGACCTATCCAAGACCGTTATTTATTACCGATGCTGCGATCAATATTTACCCAGGGCTCGCGCAAAAGCGCGATATCATTCAAAACGCGATTGAGCTGGCGCATGCGATCGGGAACCCCCATCCGCGGGTGGCCATATTATCAGCCGTTGAAACGATTAATCCGAAGTTGAATGCGACGATTGATGCTGCCGCGCTGTGCAAAATGGCTGAACGCGGTCAGATCACGGGTGGGGTCCTTGATGGCCCACTGGCCTTTGATAGTGCCGTTTCTGAGGACTCGCGTGCAACAAAAGGTATTGAGTCGCCAGTGGCAGGGCGTGCTGATATCTTGATGGCTCCCGACCTAGAAGCGGCCAATATGCTGATGAAACAACTCAGCTATCTTGCCGATGCCAAAGGCGCCGGTGTCGTGGTGGGCGCAAGAGTGCCCATTATGTTAACCAGTCGAGCCGATGACGCTTTAACGCGAATAGCGTCAAGCGCGCTAGCGTTATTACTGGCGGACTATCAACGAAAATCGCTCGATAAGTCGCGTGTCTAGTGGATGATGAAAAATATACTCGTAATCAATAGTGGTTCGTCGAGCCTAAAGTTTGCGTTGTTCGACGCTGGCGCAATGTCTAATTCTGACAACACGGATCAGCAAGTGTGTGTATTTCGGGGGCAGTTCTCTGGACTAGGGACAGAACGAACCGCGGTGATCATGCATGCCGGGAATCATGCCTATGCCACTGCTCCGGCTGAGGCCAACGATCATCAGGCGGCTATTATGTCGTTACTCGATTGGTTAGGGCAGCATAATGTGCTCGAACGCCTCATTGCGGTCGGACATCGTGTGGTTCATGGGGGGATGCACTATGATTGTGCCACCCGCCTGGACCCGGATAAAGTGACGCTACTGGACGCATTGACGTCTTTGGCGCCATTGCATCAACCTTATAGCCTCGCACCCATTCGAGCGCTAGACGAGCGATTGCCAGGTACGCCTCAAATTGCCTGCTTCGATACCGCCTTTCATGCGAAGCAGCCTCTAGAGGCTCGCCAATTTGCGTTGCCTTATGCGATGTACGATCGCGGCTTTCAACGGTACGGTTTTCATGGGCTTTCCTATGATTATATTTGCCGTTGCTTACCTTCCATGATTCCTAATTATGATCCCCAAGCACGTGTGATTGTGGCCCACTTGGGTAACGGTGCCAGCTTATGTGCGATCCAAGCAGGACAGAGTATTGCATCGACCATGGGGTTTACAGCGCTAGAAGGGTTACCCATGGGGACGCGCAGTGGCGCAATTGATGCCGGATTGGTTTTACACCTCATCGGTGAAGAAGGAATGACGGTCGCTGAGGTGAGCAAACTCCTTTACAAGGAGTCTGGCCTGTTAGGCTTGTCTGGGATCAGCAGTGATATGCAAACATTATTACGTAGTGATAAACCCAGAGCCCAGCAGGCGATCGACCATTATTGTTATCGTATCGCCCGAGAGATCGGGAGTTTGACTGCCGCCTTGGGAGGACTCGATCATTTGGTGTTTACGGCGGGTGTTGGCGAGCATGCAGCACCCGTACGAGACAGTGTCGTGCGCCAATGTGGTTGGCTTGGCATCAGGTTAGATGCATCGGCGAATCAACTGAACCAAATCTGTATCTCAGCCGCTGACAGTGAGGTGGGCGTTTGGGTGATCCCGACCGATGAAGAACGCGTGATCGCGATGGATTGCCTTGATTTATTGCGTTGACACTAGGCTATTCAGAGGCAAGAAAACGATTTTCTCAATCTTGTTCTTCTTACGCGTGATGCTGCAGTCGAAAAGGGAATGCTCGAAAAAGCTAAAAATGTGATATCCCGTACAAAGTTATCTCTTTCAGTCTACGACTGGGCGTGACATGCGTATCCTTAGCGCCAATAAAGGATGTAAGGATAGCACTATGATGCGCGGGTTTTGGGTGGGGTTATTGATACTCAGCCTAACAGGATGTGCACAAAAGCTGAGACGGCCGTTTGATATAAAAAATCTTGCGAAATCAGATATGGATTTGATTACCGATATTCATATCGCCGAAATTCGTCAGATCACCGAACGACTATTGATCAAACTCTATAAACGTAACCCCAGAGAGCTAAAAAAAGTGCCCGGAATGACCATCGACCAACGCGTTCACCAGCTAATCGCGGAGCAGCGTCCCCATAGTGGATTCCGTGAGCTGGGTGGAATGGACGGCATTGCATTGTTGCCGCTGGCATTTTCTACTGAGTTCGAGGGTGATCGTGTATTCGCACTGATGGCCGGTGTCACTGGGATGATAAGCGCTAGCTACAATCACCAGACTGAGTTCTTCTTACTCGATGATATTGATCAGCAAAAGCTTTACAACTGTGCACGTAATCTTGAAAAAATTGCGTGGCTGTTAAATAACCGTCGTGATGATCAAGGTCATTTGCTGTTGCTCAGTAACGGCATGAATGCAAATGGTGTCCCCAATTATAGTTATGAGCGCTTACTGAGTCAGATTATCTTGATCCAAGATATGATGGCACTGATGGTGGCGGACAGTACCAATCGTAATATCAATCAAGTGGTACACAGTATGGCCTCTATGACCTTTTTCCCGATTTGAACGCCACCGCTACAGGCCTACCACGCAATGGTGTTGCCTTGATAATCTAAAAAGTGTCCGCTTTGGCTGTCGGTGAGTGTATCGAGAACTTGCTTGAGCCCTTGCGCCGAGATGTCGGGGGTAATCAGCGCATTAGGACCGCCCATTTGGGTTTGTACCCAGCCAGGGTGTAGGGCGACGGTGCGAATCCCTTTTGGTCGTAAATCAATTGATAAGCTTTTGACGACTGCGTTTAGAGCGGCTTTGGAGCTTCTGTAGATATAACCCCCTCCTGATTGATTATCGCTCATACTCCCCACCTTTGATGAGATGAAGGCGAAAATAGGGGTATGTCCGCTATTGTTGGCAAGCGTGAGATGTGGGATAAACGACTCAGCCATGACTAGTGGCGCGATGGTATTGACCGCTAACACCTCTCGCCACGCCTCTGTGTCCGTTTCTCCTAGCTGATAGCCTTTGGGACCATATTGACCGGCATTATTGATTAGTAAGTGAATGGGCGTGTCACTGAGGTTTGATGCAAGTTGTTGCACTGCGGCGTGGTCTGTCACGTCCAAAGCCTGTATTGTCAGTGAGGCATAATGATTTTTTAGCGTCATTAAATGCGGCGCGGAACTCGGAAAGCGGCAACAAGCAATAACACGCCAGCCATGTTCAAGATACCGCTCGGTAAGGGCTAAGCCGATTCCGCGATTCGCGCCAGTGATAAGAAGTGTCGGGATCATAAAACGCTCAATGTTGTAGATGGAGATCACGTCATTATATGACTAATCCACCATCAACTTTAAGTGTTTGACCTGTGATAAAGCTCGCGTTGTCGCTGGCAAGAAAACTGATCGCATTCGCGATGTCTTGTGCGGTACCCATTCGCCCTAGTGGTGTCTTCCCTTTCATCATGTCGATGACTTTATCTGGTAAGTTGGCGGTCATAGGCGTTTCGATAAATCCAGGTGCGACACAGTTGGCGCGAATTTGTGCGCCATGACGAGCGAGCTCTTTTGACCAGGTTTTTGTCATTGCGATGACACCTCCTTTTGATGCGGCATAGTTGGTTTGGCCAATATTGCCATCGGTACCGACCACTGACGATAAACTGACAATCGCGCCATACTCTTGAGCGAGCATCAGCGGTGCTATCGCCTGTGTCATGGTAAATACCCCTTTAAGATTCACATCAATGACAGCATCCCAATCCTCTTCGCTCATTTTGGTTAGCAAATTATCACGCGTGATCCCTGCGTTGTTAACGAGCACATCGATGGCTGCGTTGTGTTGGTGCAACGTCTGCACCCAGCTGGCGACAGCGTCTCTGTGGCAGACATCGAGCGCCACGGGTTTTATTACGGCATGGTTTTGCCAGTCTTGCATGTTATCTACAGTCCGGTCTAGCGCGTAAACGGTGTGTGCTCCCTGTTCGACAAATGTCTCGACGATGGAACGGCCAATACCTTGAGCGGCTCCTGTAATGACACAGTGTTTACCGGTCAGCATAGTTTTTCTCCTTGTTGTATTGATCAATAGGTTCTTGGGCAGTTGGTCATCTAAGCCTTTGCTTCTTCTCGCAACGTTGCGCCACTGAAAGATCAGCGTGCAACAACTGGGCCAAAGGCAAGTGTCTTAAGCATACATTGTGATATCAATCTGAGGAGAAATAGGCTAAAATTTAATCAAGATGTCACCTAGTTTAAGAAAGGACCTATGCCGACGTCAATCAACTCGCAACCTTTGTCGCAGCAATATATGCAGCGTCAACGTGACCGTCAGGATGATCAGGTCAACGGCGGTCTCAATAACGCGATGAGTGTGCAAGAACGGGCTGAAGTCATCCGTCAAGAGCGGGAGGAGCAAAAAGAGACTGCCGCATCGGGTGAGCAGCGCGAGGATAAACGCGACTATCAAGCTTTAATTGATCGTGTTGCTGAGCAAGAGGCGCAAAAGACAAAAGCGGACGCGTACAATCAGCAGCAACAGGCATTGATGGACCAAGTTCAAAAAACGGTTACCCCCAACGCACAGCAAACCAGCTATAGCTTGAAGGTTTAAAGCTTGAAGATTTAAACCTTGATGGCAGACGGTGTTCAACAGGATCCCACCTGTAGACAGCTGGTTTCCCAACATTCTGCTCATCGGAAGCCATTACCAATCGGCCACGCCTCTCTTGCCTACTTGGTTGGTCGTCGCTCTTCGTAGCGTCGGTGCGTTTATCTGAAATGCCCCGCCCTTTCTCCTGTTTTTGTTTCTTCAATGTAAGCAAAGTGTATAGAGATTATTGAGTCTCTTTACATACCGTTTTGTTTTATAGAATTGATAAAAAACAACTTTTTTAGGTCTTCCCTTTCCTGTTCAGTAAGTATTACAGTATTGGTTAACAGTATTGTAACGGCCTGAGCGTGCTGGATCACTAGTGCTTACTTTGGTGTCATGCTATTCCTACTGGCATCAACAAGGAGGAACCATTATGACATCCACACTGCAAAAACCGGTAAAAACCATTAACCCATTAGGGACAGATGGGTTTGAATTTGTGGAATATACCGCCCCCGATCAAGCCGGTATTGATGCGTTGAAAAGTCTATTCTCATTGATGGGTTTTGCTGAAATTGCCAAGCACAAACACAAGCATGTTTGGCTGTATCGCCAAGGCGATACCAACTTTATTGTTAATGGCGAACCCGAGTCTCAGGCACAAAGCTTTGCAGAGCATCATGGCGCGAGCGTGAATGCGATGGCATTCCGTGTGCAAGATGCTGTTCATGCAATTGCTTACGCGGCAAAACAAGGTGCCAAAGTGGTTGAGCCCAATATCGGTCCGATGGAGCTTAGCATCCCGGCGGTATATGGCATTGGCGACTCGTTACTCTACTTTGTTGATCGTTACGGTGATCAGAGTATTTACGAGGTTGACTTCGACTTCTATCCTGATTGGCAAGCGCGCCTTAAAGAAGCCGATGCAGGATTGAAGGTTATCGATCACCTGACGCACAATGTCGATATTGGCAACATGGATGTATGGGCTGATTTCTATGATCGTATCGCCAATTTCAAAGAGATCCGCTTTTTCGACATCGAAGGCAAAAAAACAGGGCTGAAATCTCGTGCATTGACTGCTCCGTGCGGAAAAATCCGTATTCCGATTAACGAATCCAGTGATGATAAGTCACAAATTGCCGAGTACCTAAAAGCGTACAATGGTGAGGGTATTCAGCACATTGCAATGACGACAGAGAATATCTATCAAACAGTACGCACGCTGCGAGATCGGGGGATGGCGTTTATGGATACGCCAGAGACCTATTATGAGCAAGTGAATCAGCGTGTTAGCGGTCACGAAGAAAATATTGATGAGCTCCGTGATACTCGTGTTCTGATTGATGGTGACGCGGATACTGGCATCTTGCTACAGATTTTTACCAATACAGTTATTGGTCCTGTTTTCTTTGAAATTATCCAGCGTAAAGGCAATCAAGGCTTTGGTGAGGGTAACTTTAAGGCCCTGTTCGAATCGATTGAGCTTGATCAAATACGTCGCGGCGTGTTGGATTGATCGCTCAGAAAATAAAACCCTTCGCGCTCTTTAACCGGAGCGCTTTTTTGTCTACCTTTCCTTGTATCTAGCCGGATATTTTTCGCCCCAACGACGAACGGGCTCTATGCTTATAGGGCAAGCTCTTCTATTAAATAGGTGATTATGAAAGCAGGCAAAGCCATTTTACGCCATTCCTTATCAGTATCGTTGATGACGAAGCTGGCGTTATGCTGGGTAATACTCATCGCCTTTTTCGCATCACTATTACTTTTTGCCGATTATCAATYCCATAAATCTCAGGTCCAGCGCGTGTTACAAGATGTTGGCAGCCGTGATGTCCGCACCATGACTGATCACCTATGGCGAGTAGAAACACAAGCATTTGAACAACAAATTGAACAACTTATTGCACAACCAGAAATCGATTATATACACGTTTATGATGCTGACAGCACACAAATTGAACGTGGTGTAGAGCCAACTCAACAATCGATCCAGATGAGTTGGCCATTAATTGCCAAAAAAGAAGGCAATGAATATGTACTTGGCCAGCTTGATGTGGCCTCGAACTATACCGCATTACGTGCTTATCTAGGAGAGAGTGCGAAGTGGGCGTTTCTAGGTTGGTTGGGGGTTTCAGGGCTGGGCGTGATAGCGTCAATGTGGATAGTGCAACGGTATCTCACCACGCCATTATCGGCTCTGCACCAACAGGTGAATCAATGGGACAACGGCTTACCAAATCAAATCAGTGTCCCACCAGAATGTCGCGGTTGGTGGGGGTTTGAGGCGCGCTACAATGCTATGGTCACTCAATTTCGCCAAACGCTATCGCGGGTTGAGAACGAGAAGCTGGATGCCGAAAAGGCTAGCCACAAAAAAAGCGAGTTTCTGGCTAACATGAGCCATGAAATCCGTACGCCAATGAACGGCATTATCGGGATGGCATCGCTGCTGAAAAGTACGCGTTTGAATGATGAACAACAAGAGTTCGTCGAAATGCTAGAAACCTCCTCGATGTCGTTACTGGATGTGATTAACGATATCTTGGACTTCTCTAAAATAGAGGCGGGTAAGTTAGAGTTAGAATCATTAGAGCTCAATGTATTTGAGTTGGGTAAAGATCTGGAAAACTTGTTCACGCTGAGAGCTAAAGAGAAACACTTACAGTTTGGCTGTGAGATTGACCCAGAGATATCGCCCTTGCTAATTGGTGACACACCGCGATTACGCCAAGTGATGATCAACCTAGTCGGGAATGCGATTAAATTCACTGAACAAGGCGACGTCGCCGTTTCGATTACCAAAGTTCTTGATGAGGGAAACGCTTGTGTACTTCGTTTTCAAGTGAAAGATACTGGACCTGGTGTCCCGATTGAAGCGCAAAATCGTATCTTTGGTAAGTTTGAGCAAGGCGACGCCTCAGCAGCAACCGCAGGTGGTACTGGGTTAGGCCTCGCGATTTCTCAGCAAATTGTCAACCTGATGGGGGGGCGAATCACCCTAGAAAGTGAAGTGGATGTGGGCAGCCTATTCTCTTTCTCGGCGCGCTTTGAATGTGCAGATGTGCCGCTTGCGACGCCCGTAGAGGCGTATTTATTCGCGGGCGCGCCAATGCTACTGGTTGATGACAGTCGTCTTAATATGCGGATTACAACCGCGCAACTGAGTAATCTCGGCTGTCAAGTAACCTGTTGTATGCATCCCGATGATGCGTTGCCGCTTATTAAAGAACGGCTTGATAGCCAATCTCCATTTAAAGTCGTTTTGCTTGATAAGATCATGCCCAAAATGGATGGCTTTAGTCTCGCCGAGCAAATTGTCACTGAATTGGGTGAGAGAAGTCCAGCCATTATCATGCTGACGGCTGCGCCCTATGTGATTGATAGACCGCGCATCGAGCGATCAGGTATTGAAGGTTATCTTGGACGCCCTTATCAATTTAATGATTTAAAAGCTAATTTAGTTCGGATCCTTCAACAAAGACAGCCCACGTTGGGTATTGTGCGTTCAACAGGAAAGGGGACATCACTGGCAGGGCTACATGTCCTCGTGGTTGAGGATTCCAAAGTTAATCAACGCGTTACAGAAGCTATGTTGACGCAGTTAGGCATCAATGTGCGATCAGCGGATAACGGCGAGCAAGCGTTAGCCCTTTGGAGCAGTCAGCCTTTTGACGCCATTTTCATGGACTGCCAAATGCCGGTCATGGACGGCTATGAGGCGGCAGCACTGATCAGGCGTAAAGCGTCTCGCACGGACCGAATCCCCATTATTGCATTAACTGCTAACGCAACAGCAGAAGATAAAGAAGCATGCTTAGCGGCTGGCATGGATGATTATATTGCTAAGCCTGTTCGACAACACGAACTAGCGACCATGTTAAGAAAGCATACGTTTACCACAGACACACAACTATTGACCAAAGAGTAAGCGAAATAGTCAGCGCTGTTACGCAAGTGTGATTTTAGTTACAAATATACCATAAAATACGAAGGATTCTTGGTGTGGTCTAACCTCTTTTCGTTAGGGTTCTAATCTTTGAGTGGGCTTGGCCCAAAATATAATTAGAAAGCAAAACGCAAAGAGGAAATATGAACAGAAAAAAACTGTTTTCAGGGGCAGCGGCTTTATTGCTGAGTGTCAGCGCTCATGCTGGCGAACTTAACGTGATGGCTTATAACATCATGCAGTTGAGCAACCTACAAGATTGGGATCAAGCAGAACGAGCGGCTCGTTTACCGACTGCGATTGCCGACATGGATACCCAGCCCGACATCATTTTGGTTAGCGAAGCCTTCAACGCTGAAGCAGAGCAAGCAATGAACCAACTTGCCAACCTATATCCTTACCAAACGCCCAATGTGGGGCAAGATTGCAGTGGTGAGGGTTGGGATGCATTAACAGGAGATTGCTCTAACTCTCCTTTCGTCGTGCGGGGTGGCGTCACCATTATTTCCAAGTATCCGATTTTGACCCAGCAAGCGCACATTTATAATAACAGTTTACGGGGCAGCTGGGACTATCAAGCAAATAAGGGGTTTGCGTACGCTAAGATCGATAAAAATGGCGAGATCTTCCATTTGATAGGTACGCACTTACAAGCCACGCATGATGGCATGTCTGATGAAGAACACGAGGTTCGTTTAGGGCAACTTGGCGAGATTAAACAATTTATTAACAACAAAGACATACCGACTGACGAACCCGTGATTGTCGGCGGAGATATGAATGTGGAATGGAGCCGTCAAGATGAAATTAAGGATATGAAAGCGGCACTTAATGGTGCACTGCGCTTCTCTGAGCCTGAAGTGACCTCTTTCTCCGCTGAACATAACTGGTTTACTAAAGCAAACGCGTATCACTTTGAGTATGATCTGAATTACAACACGACATTAGATTATATTTTATGGAGTCGCGATCATGGCAAGCCTGTTAACCAGCCGCAAATGCAGGTTGTGCGCTTAAAAGCCAAGGATAGCTGGTACTGGGATTACTTAGAAGGTGAGTGGCCACAAGAAGCAGGACAAACCTATCATGATGGTTACTACAATGAGCTTTCTGATCACTATCCGGTAATGATTCAGTTTAAATATCAATAGTGTGATTGAGTGATCTCATTCAGTTTTTGCCGGAAAAACGGCAAAAACTCGCTGGAAAAAACGGTGAGCCTTAGTTGGTTCACTGTTTATATGCTGCATTTAATATGCCCAGTAGCACCATGGTTGCAAGACTGACCTTCCCCGGTTCATTGTCGAGCCTTTGCATCGCTTGGCTAGTATAGGCAGGGATCAGCAACGCACAGGCTCCTGATATTACGAGCATAGCAACGATTAATGCGCCCAGGGTAGGGAGTAAAAGTAAGCCATAACCTGCAACTAAGCTGATTGCGCCGATGCCCAGCATGTGGTCGATGCTTAGACGCTGTTTTTTTACCACCAACACTTGTACGGTGAGTGTTGCAATGCCGCTTAAGGTAAGCAAATAGCTCATCATCTGGCTAACTTTACTGGCAGACCATTCGGTGATGGTATGGAGTATTAGCGTGAGGTTGTATTGCAATAGGGCAATTGCTGCACACACGGTGAGTCCATATCCCATATAGGGCCAAATAGCTTTTGGCGCCAGCCACTGACTGACACGCGAGCTTGATGTATATTTCTGGCCCTCACGGTGAGGCATGAGGCTGATAACCAATGTGGCGATTAATGGGCCGGCCAAGCGACCGAGACTTAAACCAATACTGATTGAGGTGATCGCTTGCATGCGGCGTGCCTCGCCAACGAGTAACACGGCCCAATGCTGATTGGCGGGAACCATGCCCGCTACGGTTAAGCCATACACGACTCTTGCCATCAGCGCTAATGCTAACCAAGGCCATTGGTTGAGGCTGTTTTGCGCGCCCAGCGTGGCGATCAGTAACAGGACAAAGCTAATAGCCATGCCGATTAAGGCTTGAAGAACCATAAATTTGGGGCCGTACTGATCGCTTATACGCCCCCAAAAATTGGACAGGTGCCTAAGCTCTGAATCATCACCTCCAGAAGGAGGAGAATCATGAGCAAGAAACGTAAGCAATACAGCGCATCATTTAAGTCCAAAGTCGCCCTGGCCGCGCTCAAGGGAGACCAGACCACATCCGAAATCGCCGCCCGGTTCCAGATCCACCTGACTATGGCCAGCGCTTGGAAGCGCGAGCTACTGGAGAATGCCTCGGACCTGTTCGAAGGCAATAAAAAATCTGGCAAGCAATCCGATGAACACAGTACTGACGAGCTTTATCGCGAGATTGGCCGACTGACGGTGGAATCCGCCCGGTTCCAGATCCACCTGACTATGGCCAGCGCTTGGAAGCGCGAGCTACTGGAGAATGCCTCGGACCTGTTCGAAGGCAATAAAAAATCTGGCAAGCAATCCGATGAACACAGTACTGACGAGCTTTATCGCGAGATTGGCCGACTGACGGTGGAACGCGATTTTTTGTCACGCAAGCTCGATCAGTAAGCCGTCAACAACGGTTGGCGATGATCGAGCATGGTCACTCTCAGATCAGTCTTGTGCGCCAGTGCGAGCTGCTCTCGGTGTACTATATCTCTCGTGCACAGTGTCAGGAGGATCTAGATTTGATGTATTTAATCGATAAGCAACACCTCAACACGCCGTACTATGGCTCTCGCAAGATGCGAGTCCACCTGGAACGTCAGGGCTACCGGATAAAGCGAAAGCGGGTTCAACGTTTGATGCGCACTATCGGCATCCAGGCGGTGTACCCACGCCCCAGAACCAGCATTCCTGGCGATGGACACAAGATTTATCCGTACCTACTTAACGGGCTGAAGATCGACCGTCCCAACCAGGTGTGGGCGACGACATCAGCTATATCCCACTGGCCAAGGGCTTCATGTACCTTGTCGCCATTATCGACTGGTATAGCCGTAAAGTATTGTCCTGGCGGGTCTCCAACACCCTAGACACCAACTTTTGTATCGATGCCTTGGAGGAAGCCTTACAGCGCTATGGAGCCCCTGAGATCTTCAACACCGATCAAGGTGCACAGTTTACCAGTGAAGCTTTCACAGACGTTCTCAAAGAGCATGGCATCCAGATCAGGATGGACGGTAAAGGCTGCTACCATGATAATATATTCGTGGAACGGCTTTGGCGTAGCGTCAAACACGAGTGCGTCTACCTCACAGCCTTCGAAAATGGGCAGCACTTGAAACAGGCGCTCCACCGGTACTTCCGGCATTACAATCAGACTCGGTACCACCAAACCCTTGATTACCAAACGCCCTTCTCGAACGAAGAACACGTTCAAGAAAAAACACTTCACTTACGATAAGAAAACCGACACATATCGTTGCCCCAAAGGGCAAACGCTTATCTATAAAACAACCACAAGAGCCGGTTATCGTACTTATCACTCAGACCCAAAGCAGTGTGCGTTCTGTCCGGTTAGAAACGACTGTACGCAAAGTAAAACCGTGCAAAAGATTATCACGCGTCATCTTTACACTGATGCAGTAGAGCGTGCCAATGAAATGCGACTGCTCAATACATCAAGAAGATAGCGTTGGTGGTGAGCTATCTGGGAAAATGTGGCTTTAACATGGCGGATATAAGGCAAATACTGGCTTCTATCCACCAATTTGGGCGTTGGTTGGTAGTGACCACTCTCTAACAAAAAATATCGCGATCGCGGCCTACGGCCGCTTATCAAAAAGAACCCCGCCTTCTGGCGGGTTTCTTTACTCGGTTAAGCAACGGGATTATTTCCCACTCTTGCTTTGCTTGGTGAGCTCTTTGATGGTGCGGCTGATTTCACGGCGTTGCTTAGAAATCTCCGCGTTTTTGATGATGTGGTCATCGACGCGGTCTTCATAATCACCTTTCATGTTCTTGATGATTTCGACGATATCTCCGTACGACATTTCTGGTTGGATGTAATCCAACAAGTTTTCGAGTAAGACAACACGTTTTTGGTTGTCTCGGATTTTTTTGTCGTTGTCTTGGATTTCGCGTTTTAGCTTATTCTTTTGTCGTGAGTGTTTAACGATCTCGTATACGCTGGTCATCATAGTCGCCTTCTATTTTTTGAAGTATAAAAAATTAAACCACAAGCGCGGCAGCAAACCTAGCCTTTTTCCGCTTGAGGTGGAGAGTTTTTGGTCACTTGAGTCGCCGAGAGGGCGATAGAAGAGTCAGTATGAACCTTGATACTGAGATACCCTGAGGCGAACACCTTTTCGACCATCCTACATCTCGATGAACTTGTTTGATGGTGGCAAAGATAACAGGCTGGCATTGACAGTGTTATGACACATATCAATCCCAGCCATGGCCCGTCCGATGACCGTCAATAGTCGGTTGGGCTACCTTCTAACTTGACCGATGAACCCGATGTTTTCATCATGGCGCCGCGCAACATCGCTTGTACCAGCTCGGTGGCGTCAAACTTTGTGAGTGCTTCATGGGCGCCCACTTGTTTAGCACGATCAACGCTAATGTCACTGGACAATGAGGTATGCAGGATTAAGTATGCTTCTGCCAATTTATCATCATTACGTATTTCAAACGCCAGCTCGTAGCCATCGATGCCTGGCATTTCAATATCACTGACAATGATGTCAAACGGCTTGCCGGCTGATGCGGCGTTTTTCATCATTTGCAGCGCTTCTAGGCCGTTATTCGTCACAAAATAGGGGATATTAATACTATCCAATGCCTCAGAAAGCTGCCTTCTGGCGGTTAAGGAGTCATCGACTAGCAGGATATTCATCGGCTTGAGTTTCTCACGATCCACATCGGCTAAGATAGGATGGAGCTTGTCGGGATCGGATGGGAAAATATGCTCCATGATGTATTCCACATCAAGGAGCTGTACGAGTTTATCGTCGATGTGCATAACACCGGTTAAGAACGCGCGCGTTCCTAAGGTTTCGGGCGGCTCAGAAATAGAGCGCCAATCACATTCGCTGATTTTATCGATTCCACGTACCAAAAAACCCATCACGCGGCGTTGGCAATCCGTGACGATGATATAGCAGGACGCCCACTCGGACTTGGCAACAGGTTTATAGCCAATAGCTTTCGCCATATCAATCACGGGGGTGGCGATGCCACGAAAGCTGGTGGTCCCTATCACAGTTGGATGAGAGCCGGGCAAATCCGTGAGCGGCTGAAAAGGAATGATCTCCCGCACTTTTAGCGTACCAATCGCGAAAGATTGGGTGGCGGTGAGGCGGAACATCAACATGCCTTGTGCTTGATTAGCTTTGCTCTTCATAGCATCACTCTGCGTGTAATCGTCAATCGTTTAGTTATGGTAACAGCCTTAGCATTGTTCACCTATTCTTGTACAAGGATAGGGGCCGATTCGGGAAAAGATACATAATCCACCCTTATTGTCTCATGTTTGAAACTTATTGATAGTCTCATTTAATCGTGGTGTCAGCCACGCTTTTTCCTCACACCTTTTGTTAAAATCTGGGACTAAAACGGGTAAGCTGTAAGGCGCAAGGCACGCTTAATATGGGCAAATAGGTTGCCTGTCGCCATATCTTACCTAAAATAAGACTAGACTTTTTTTTGTCTCGGTGCCCAGAGCACAATAGAAAAGTTGTGAACAGCGACACGTCGATAAGCAAATATACGTGTCCGGATTCATGCGAATGAGCAGTAACACGACGGTTGAGTGAACTATGACCAATATTTTAGATTCGGTAGATTCGCGGACACGGCTGGTGGGTGAGAACCGCCTTGAGCTGTTAATGTTTTATCTAGGTTCTAGCCAACCTTTTGCCATCAACGTTTTTAAAGTCCGCGAAGTTATCAAGGTGCCTAAGCTCAACCAAATGCCGGGCTCGCATCCTAATATTCGTGGCGTGGCGATGATCCGAGGTAAATCGATCCCAGTGATTGACTTACGCCAGTCGATTGGTATGGGAACCATCGGGATGTCTGATGAGTGCAACGTCATCGTGACGGAATACAATCGCACTATTCAAGCCTTCTTGGTGGGTCAAGTGATTAATATCAAGAATATGGGCTGGGATGAAATCATGGAGCCGCCGGCTAGCTCAGGCCGTAATAATTATCTGACCGCGATTACCCGCCAAGACTTTGATGGACAAACTCGTTTGGTTGAGATTGTCGATGTAGAAAAAGTCTTGGCAGAAATTGTCGCCTATGAAGTCGGTGTGTCAGAAGATGTGCTTGATCCGCAAATTACGCCTTACATGGCCGGGCAGCGTGTATTGGTCGTGGATGACTCCTCGACGGCACGAGCGCAGGTCAGTGAAACACTGTCGCAGTTCGGCGTAGAGTGCATCATCAAGAAAAACGGTGTTGAAGCATTGAATTTGCTGAAGAGCTGGTGCGATGAAGGCAAAAATGTCAGTGACGAAATTTTGCTGATGATCACCGATGCAGAAATGCCAGAAATGGATGGCTACAAACTGACGCACGAAGTGCGTTCTGATAGCCGAATGAGTGACTTGTACATTGCACTAAATACCTCGTTGAGTGGCAGTTTTAACGAAGCAATGGTTGAGAAGGTGGGGTGTAATCGGTTTACCTCCAAATTCCAACCTGATCTTCTAGTGAATGTGGTACAGGAGCGCTTACGTCAGGTTGTGGCAAGCTAAATAGCCTTGGCGTCTGAGAATACACAAGCGGGCAGTGGCTCGCTTTTTTTTGTATAACGTTGTGAGAATCTGGCCACGTCCATTAATCGTTGGTCGCTAAAACGCATACTAGATATGGTGTTGGTTGAACTACATTTAGCGTTCGGGGCATAAAGTTATCTACCGTATCTGTGGATAACCTCGTTAATTTCTTTGTAAGTAATGGTAATACGTCAGGTAAGAGCGGGAAGGAAACCTAATTTGTACGTTCTGGTTAAAGTTTAACCATTTTGTTTTGGGCGGCGATAACGTCTCTAAACAGGATCTGCGTTTTTAAACAGATCCTAAGTTTTCAAACAGAATCTAGGCAAATATGCGATACTCGCGACACGAAGGTGAAGCGCCTGTTTCGTTAAAAGATCTTGCTTGGTTGGAACATAGCGCGGTCGCGTAACAGGTTTGGCGCGGCATAAACAGGGTGGCGTTCACAGGAGAGTAGTCGTGATCACGGTAGACAAACATGAAGGGCTGTCAGTTAGGATAGCGGTGCTTAATGAAGAAGTGAGTGCGCAAGAGGTGGCATTCTACCTTTTCGTGCCTGGCGAACTGAAGTTTGGTAAACATGTGCTGTCTGAAGACGATTTTTACTACCGCGTGCTTGCTAATAGTCGTACTTATTTCACGTCCCGCTATCACTTACCGCTCGTTCATGCCCGTCTAGCCAGTCGCGATAAACTCCCCACTGAGCAATATCGCGTCAGCTTGAGTCTTTATGCCTATCAATACGCCTTGTCACTGGAAAAAGCGACGCATGACTTTTTTGAGTCCGTATCAGGGCTTGATGACGCTGATGCTCTTGAGCAGTTAGAAGATACCATTGAAATGGCGGTTGAAATTTTACGTCGTTTACGCCGCTATAAACCGCAAGATACCAAACTGCTCAAGTACTATCATAACATTGATAACTACTTGTCATGGTTGACGGAACAACGTTTCCTCTCGCTACTTGCGCATATGCCTCGTGGGAACGTGTATAAAACGGTCCGCCAACAATTGATTGAGCTATGTCAGGCTGAAGAGGCGCATCGACTGGTTAATCGCTATAACTCGGATAAAGCGGTGCGCGATCCAACGCGCATGGTCAATAAGATGCGTTTAGCACGCCGATTGATTGAATTTCCTGTCACGATTCGACAAATTCCACAGACTTTGGGCAAAAATCTGAATAAGCTTGCTAAGGCTTCAGCGACCGCGTTTGTGATGCTCTTTGTGACCACAGTGATTATTCATGCTCGTCAGTACCTGGGAGAAATCACGTTGTCTTTTGTGCTTGCAATGGCAGGGATCTATGCATTACGTGAGATCTTTAAGGATGATTTGCGTGAAGCGCTTTGGCGGTGGATCCGTAGAGGTCGCCCCAAATGGCGTAAGCGCTTTATTGATCCGACGTCGAATAGGCAAATTGGACGACAGCTTGAATGGCTTGATTACCTTGATTATAACACCTTACCTGATGAGGTGAAAAAGCTACGCCGTGGTAAATTGCGTCAGCGAGAAGAAGCGGTTGTACGACTTAAGGTAAAAACACAACTAGAAACGACCCGTTTTTTATCGGGATACGACACCACCAGAGATGTATGGAAATTTGACTTTCGCTCTTTTTCTCGGTTAATGGACCGCGGTAGCCAACGCTTGTATCGCCTTAATGAAGGACAGGTGCTAAAAGATTCGGTGGAAAAACGGCATCAATTTAATCTGATCAGTTGTCAACGGATTAAAGGCCAGTCAACCGTTTATCAGCGCTGGAAAATCACAGTAAACAGGTCAAAAGTTGTTGATATTGAAGAGGTTTTTGATTGATTACTTGGGGGGTAATACGTTCTTCTGGTTCAGGTAATCAATACAAAATGCATAAAAGTCTATTGCTGATAGGGGTTTGGCGAAAAAATAACCCTGAAACTCATCGACTCCCATTTGCTGAAGGCTAGTTAACTGCTCCCTAGTTTCAACTCCCTCGGCGATCACATGAATACCAAGTTGGTGTGCCATGTGGCAAATGGTATCAACGAGCACTTGCTGTCGTGTTATATCTGCCATCCCAGTGACAAATGAGCGATCGACTTTGACTTTGACTTTGTCGAAGCTTAAATGATTGAGCACTGCCATGGACGACCAGCCGGTTCCAAAGTCGTCAAGCGCGATACGGATCCCGACATCACGAAGTTGGTTCATCAAAAGACTGAATCGACCGATATCATCAATGGTCATTGTTTCTGTGACTTCAAAAATGAGTTGTTTGCGTTGTTCTGGGTGTTTGGCGAAAATCGTTATTACATCAGCAATTAAGGACTCATTGAAAAATGAATCGGAAAGGTTAACGGCGATATCAATATGTGTATTGATACTTTGCCATTCTGTATTGAGCGCTTGATGAACTTGTTGCAGTATCCACTTACCTAAGCACTGCCCAAGCCCTGACTCTTCGGCGACATTTACGATAAATTCCGGGTTAATTGGCCCGTATTCAGGGTGATGCCAGTGAACTAAAGCCTCGCAACCTAATCGATGTGGATCCGCCGATATAATAGGCTGGAAAGCGACATAAAGCGCATCTTGGTATGGGTCTATCAAGTGGGCCTTTAATTCATCGCGGAGCCTACGACGTTGTTGCGCTTCTTGTTCATACTCCGTTTTAAAGGTGTCAATACTGTCTTTCGTGACAGGCGCTTGTTTGGCTCTCATTAAGGCAAGGTCAGCGTTATTAAGCAACTCATTGGCTAACTGCCAGTGACTGTTTCCCGAGTAGGTATCAACATCAAGACTTTTTGCGATACCTATTGCCAAGGACAATCGATGGCCTGGGTAAATACTGTCAATAGCACGACGTAGTGAGTCACATAATGGTTGGGTGAAAAAGCTGAGATGACGACCATCCGAATAAGCAAGCACTGCAAACTCATTGCTACTGATACGCGCACATGGATACCCATAAGGCAAACAAATGCTGTTTAACTGACTGGCAAGTGTTGTTAATGCCTTATCGCCTTGCTCATACCCCATCAAATCGTTGATGTCTTTAAAACGACGGATATCTATCAACAGTAAGGTATGGATACGGTTTCGCTGGACCGCTTTATACAGGCAGTCCAGAAGATAGTTGCGGTTGGGTAAGCCGGTGAGGCGATCCTGCCACGCCAATTCTTGTTGCTTGCTGCTGTTGCGATACAGGCGAAACGCAAAAAAAATCAATACTAATGTGAGTATGGACATTGCAGCGTTCATCACTTTGATTTTTTCATCGAGAAATGCGCGCTGTTCGATGGCGGCTGGACCCGTAAAGTTATTCACCATCAAGTTACGAATCTGGGGAAGCACAATATCTATTTCATTGAGCAAATTTTGAAGCCGTTCTCGATCACCGTTTAACACAGCCTGCTCATGTCGCTGAATGAGTCGAAAAGCGCGCTCCACGATAGGTTGGGCATTGAAAGCGCGTCGCATTGCCGCTGTTTCTCGACTATTTAAAAATGTATCGTACCGACTCCATAAGATGTCATAGGTAAGAAGCAGTGATTGTCTTGGGCTTGAATCATCGACAAGATAGAGTGCCAACTCATTTCGAAACTCGAGGGTCTCTAATTCCATTTGGGCAAGTGCCCAGGCAGACAGCTGGGTATGAAGTGTTTGTTTCGTATAGGCTTGATGAAATTGATAAAGCGCCGTCGCGGTCAAGAGTAGAGCCGTGAAGACAAAAATAACAAAAGTAATAAGTGGGCGCTTTACCATTCGACTTTGTACCTCATCAGCTCTCTATCTCAAGCGGTGTTAGCGGCTTTTTTTCGCTGCATTGTGCTTTTTAATATAGGCGCTGGACGCTACTCTTTTAACACTTCAACACGATTGACTTGCCATGCCATTCGGCTGTGTAGTACTTCGTTTTCAAGTTGGCTAAAGGACGAGAGAGGATAGATAACCCAAATGGGACCTTTGTCTCGAACCCGCATCCAGTCGCCATTCTTTTTAATCGCGAAGATGGGATTATATTTTTTGATATCGTCTCTCGGAATTGTCGCCCAATAATCATTCAACGCATAGGCTTTGAGGCTATGTGCGGGCTTATTCACCGTTTCTAACAGTTTTTGGGCAGAGACACCAAGAAAAACCTGTTCTCCTTCGGTCCATGGCGTTTGTGTTTTGATCGTGCGATCCGCCAGCTGAATGAGTTGTTCACGGGTTAGCGTTTGTTTTGCTACGTCACCGGATATCGTCAGCATTGGCGTAGCTTCAACACGTGATGCTAGCAATGCCAAGAATACTGTTGCTATCAAAAGAAAGTGTGTGCTGCACTTTTTATGCGACTGTGTCGTTGCACTCTCGATGGTTACCATGTTGTTCCTTCCTTTTGCTGTTATTTTTTAAACCTAGCTTGAACGGGTAACTTCCTCAAGAAAGTACGTATAAATCGCTAAGATGTCCTCAGTTATTATATGGAACGTAATAGAAGTCCTCAGTTATTATATGGAACGTAATAGAA
>NZ_MUFF01000023.1:0-48287 GCF_001996105.1 Salinivibrio sp. IB643 | reverse complement strand
CTATTTAGACAAGCCAAAAACCCTATAAAATATTTACCAACAAAGTTATCCACAGATAGACGACGCGATGGGAAAAACCATGGTTAACAGGGGTCACGACTCGTGGCATGCTTAACGACTAACGTGTTTAACTGGCAATCAAGATACTGATATGGCAACTCTTCCCGATAACCCCCTCATCCTGGTGGATGGATCCTCTTATCTTTACCGGGCTTACCATGCGTCACCCAGCCTCACCAATAGTGAAGGTGAGCCGACGGGTGCGGTCTATGGTGTGGTGAATATGCTGCGCAGTTTATTGCGCCAATACCCGCATTCTCATGTCGCGGTGATTTTTGATGCCAAAGGGAAGACGTTCCGCGATGACATGTACGAACAGTACAAAGCGAATCGTCCACCGATGCCAGATGACTTACGTGGGCAAATAGCCCCCCTGCATAAGATTATTAAAGCAATGGGGTTGCCTTTACTTGCGGTAGAGGGGGTCGAAGCCGATGACGTTATCGGCACACTTGCCACTCAGGCCTCACAAGCCGGAATGCCGGTACTGATCAGCACCGGCGACAAAGATATGGCTCAATTAGTGGACGAGCATGTCACCTTAATCAACACCATGACTAATGTGGTGATGGACCCGGATGCGGTGCGTGATAAGTATGGCTTTGGTCCTGAGCATATTATTGATTATCTCGCGCTGATGGGGGATAAAGTCGATAACATTCCTGGCGTGCCGGGGGTGGGCGATAAAACTGCGACGGCGTTGATTGCCAACCTCGGCGGCTTGGATGATATCTACGCCAATCTGGATAAAATTGCTGAGCTGAGCTTCCGCGGCGCCAAGAGCATGGCAAAAAAGCTAACGGACAATAAAGAGGGCGCCTATCTTTCCTATCAGTTGGCTACTATCAAATTAGATGTGGCGCTTGATTTCACCCCGCAACAACTGATTAAGCAAGCACCTGATAATGATACCTTGGTAGTCATGTACCGCGATTTACAGTTCCGTCGTTGGCTAAAAGAGCTCGACGAGGGAGATGCGCCAGAGGAATCAACCTCTGATGAGCCTTTATCGCAGGCAGTCAGTATCGATCGTGATCATTATCAAACCGTACTCACGCGCGAGTCACTGGAAACATGGTTAGAGAAAATTCGTCAAGCTGACGTGGTGGCGGTGGATACGGAAACCGATAGCCTTAACTATATGGAAGCCAATCTGGTTGGTATTTCATTTGCGGTCGCGCCAGGCGAAGCGGCTTATGTACCGGTGGCCCATGATTATCTCGAAGCGCCTGAGCAGCTATCACTGGAAGATGTGATCACTGTATTGCGCCCTTGGTTGGAAGATCCCGCGGCGGCGAAAGTCGGCCAAAACCTAAAGTATGATGCCAGTGTCTTTGCGCGCCACGGGATCACCTTAAAAGGGATAGCCTACGACACCATGCTGGAGTCGTACGTTTACAACAGTGTCGCGGGGCGTCATGACATGGACAGTCTCGCTGAGCGTTACTTACAGCATACCTGCATTAGCTTTGAAGAAATTGCGGGTAAAGGAAAAAAGCAGCTTACTTTCAATCAGATCCCGTTAGAACAGGCCGCACCTTATGCCGCGGAAGATGCGGATATTACCCTACGGTTACATCAGTATTTGATTGGACGAGTCACCAGTGATGAAAAGTTAAAAACCATTTTTGAGTTTTATGAAATGCCACTGGTCAGTGTGCTATCGCGCATGGAACGTCATGGTGTATTAATTGACAAAGACAAGCTGGCGACGCAATCAGAAGCGCTGCATACCCGTTTGATTGAGCTTGAGCGTGAAGCGTTTGAGATTGCCGGAGAAGAGTTTAACTTAAGCTCGCCGAAGCAACTACAAGCGATTTTATTTGAGAAAATGGGTCTGCCAGTGGTCAAGAAAACCCCATCAGGTAGCCCGTCGACCAATGAAGAAGTGCTGCAAGAGCTCTCGCTCGATTACCCGTTGCCTGCGCGTATCTTGGAGTATCGTGGGCTGGCAAAACTCAAATCGACTTACACGGACAAATTGCCGCGCATGATCAATGCGCAAACAGGCCGTGTGCACACCTCGTATCATCAAGCGGTCACAGCCACTGGGCGTTTATCGTCCACCGATCCAAATTTACAGAATATCCCGATTCGGAACGAGCAGGGTCGCCGTATTCGTGAAGCCTTCACCGCGGAACCGGAGCATACGATTTTAGCGGTGGATTACTCGCAGATCGAATTGCGGATTATGGCGCACCTATCCGGTGATAAAGCCTTGTTAGAAGCGTTCCGTGAGGGCAAAGATATTCACGCAGCCACGGCGGCCGAAGTGATGGGGGTGAGTCTTGATGAGGTCACCAGTGAGCAGCGTCGCCGCGCCAAAGCGATCAACTTTGGTTTGATTTATGGTATGAGTGCCTTTGGCCTCTCACGCCAGCTTGGTATTGGTCGCCATGAAGCGCAAACCTACATGGACACCTACTTCGATCGTTATCCAGGCGTGAAAGCATATATGGATAGCACCCGTGAGCAAGCCGCAGAAAAAGGTTATGTGGAGACTATCTTTGGCCGTCGTTTGTACTTACCTGAAATAAAATCACGCAATGGCATGCGTCGCAAAGGAGCCGAACGTGCGGCTATCAACGCGCCGATGCAAGGTACCGCCGCCGATATTATTAAGCGTGCAATGATATTGGTTGATCAGTGGATTCAGGCCAACGCCGCGGATGACGCGCGTCTGGTGATGCAAGTTCACGATGAGCTGGTGTTGGAAGTAAAAACGTCATCTATGTCCAAAGTTGAAAGCCAAGTACGAAAATTGATGGAGTCGGCGGCTGTACTTGATGTGCCCTTAATTGCTGAGGCAGGATTTGGCGATAACTGGGGAGAAGCCCACTAAGTTTACGGTTTTTATCTATATATCGACCTTTTAGTATAAAGAGCCGAATGCGAATTCGGCTTTTTTTTGTTTAGTATCCAACTGATCTATGGTGGTTTTCGTTCTTTTTTGCGTATTTTTATGAAAAAAAATTACGTAATATACTTTTCAAGGCTGGGTGATTGATATACAGTTATCAGCGTAGGGTACAGAGGTAAGATGTTCTATCTTTCAGACCTTTTGTTTCACGTTATTGGATTTGGCTGATTCAGCAGCCCCAGTCAGGATACTGACTGGGGCTTTTTTTATTGGTTGATATGCCGCGACGCGAGCAGCCCTGCCACTGCCTTTTTAACTATTTTCAGCTGTGTTGATCCTGTATTCCAAAAAATTAGAGCAATTACTTTAATTTTGCTGGGGAACCTGGTTATAATACGCACAGCTTCTTGTTCTTTATGTGTTTACAGGGTCTGATTCAGATCACGCACGCACAAAGATTCGCCGACCCTCGATGAGGGTCGGCTTTTTTTTAGCTTTCGTCTTTTAGCGCCAGATCCGTGAGGGAAGACGTTGTGCGTCCCTTACGCCGATAAAAGGCGATTACTCGCTAGGCAGTGGTTGCTCATCGCTAAGCAATGGCGGCGTGGTGTGATACCAGGCATCCAGTTTTTGACGTAATTTATCCACGCCAATGCCCTTGAGTGACGAATACAATTCGACCTCGACATCGCCGCAAAATGCCAGTGACGCTTCTCGAATCTTCATCAATTGCTGTTTACGTGCACCGGTTTTAAGCTTGTCCGCTTTGGTCAGTAACACTAAAACGGGCAATTTTGACTCAACGGCCCAATAAATCAGCTGCTGATCCAAGTCTTTCATCGGGTGGCGAATATCCATCAACACCACTAATCCGCCAAGTTGATCACGTTTTTGTAAATATTCTCCCAGCGATCGCTGCCATTTCTCTTTCATTTCTAGAGGGACTTGGGCATAACCATAGCCAGGGAGGTCGACAATATGGCAACCCTCGTCCACCTTAAACAGGTTAATCAATTGTGTCCGACCGGGGGTTTTACTGGTTTTCGCTAGGCTCTTTTGGTCACATAGACGGTTAAGGGAGCTAGATTTACCGGCGTTTGAGCGGCCAGCAAAAGCGATTTCGATTCCTGTATTATCAGGAAGATGGCGGATGTCTGGTGCGCTAGTAACAAACTGGGTGTTACGGTAATTAAGTGATTGCTCCACTGTTAACTCCGTCTCGTCTTGGTGTAGTAGACTGATTACTTTTGTGTGAATTTGTGTAAAATAACCGTGCTCGGTTTTTGATCGGTAATTGTACCATGACGGTAACTAAGTAGTGGTACTGGAAGCTTGATAATTATAAACGGAATGTCATGAAGAAATTAGCGCTAATATTGACTCTCCTGGCCAGCACTTCAGTCTGGGCTCAAGGAGATGCTGAAGCGGGCAAAGCCAAATCCAATACCTGTGTCGCCTGTCACGGTGCTGACGGTAACAGTGTTTTGCCTGATTACCCAAACTTGGCGGGTCAGCACGCCAACTACATTGAAAAGCAGTTGAAGGAATTTAAGCTTGGCGCGCAAAGCGGTGGTGAGCAAGGGCGATACAACGCGGTGATGGCTGGCATGGTGGCTCCTTTATCGGAGCAGGACATGGCTGACCTGGCTGCTTATTACGCAACGCTCACGCCCAAGCCTGGCACAACCCCCGAAGGCGCGGTTGAAATTGGCCGTCAACTCTATATGGCGGGCGATGCAGAGCGAGGCATTGCGGCGTGTGTCGCTTGTCACGGTCCACGCGGTAATGGCACTCCCTCTTCTGGTTTCCCGAAAATTTCTGGCCAGCCCGCAAACTACTTGGCGAGTCAGTTGAAGATGTTCCGTGCAGAGGAACGTCATAATGATATGAATAACATGATGCGATCGGTGGCTGCCAAGCTCACTGACGAAGAAATTGATGCGCTGTCGAGCTATCTCGGTGGTCTGCATTAATTACCGAGCGTGACAGCAAAGGCGGTTGTGAATAACGCAGCCGCTTTTTGTTTCCTTCCTCTTCCTATCACTGCTTTGCGATTTGCTTGCATGGTGTTCGCGCTGATAACGACAAGTGCGTTATCGGGTGTAAGATATTTGCTATTTTACGGCGAGAAAATCGCGATATCGATTGAAAGATAAAATAAAAAACATTATATATTCAACCTCTTATCACGCACCTTTCTTTTTTAAACAGGATTTTTTTGTTTGGCATGCTAGGCAAATTAAGTGATTAGGATACGCTATCATCATCAACAGGACGTTGACGCCAAGAATAGGCCAACCGGCTAAGGACAGCTTGTCACCAGGAAGGTGTTGCCACAGGATGTGAACTCGCCAAGGTCGGCATGCAAGGATAGTCTCGCACAGGATGTGATGTGGATGTTATGACGACAAGGACGCAGGATGCGACCGTTAGGCAGGTAAGCCAACCACACTAATAGGATGTTAAAACCAAGGCGTAAAACGCTATTGAACAGGGATGAAAGACGTACCAGGACGAACGACACCCGCTTATATCGCCAAGGCGATACCGCGACAGGCATTATGCCTGTCGCTTTTTTATTGACCCACTTTCTGCTACATTCGCGCCAGCTTTTGGCATAGACGAATAACATGCAGCACTGCCCTTTATGTGAGCATACCCAGACTCACCCTTACCATACCGATAAGCGCCGCGCCTATTTTCAATGTACGCGTTGTGATTTGGTGTTTGTTGATCGCCAGGCGCTGCTGGCTCCGCACGATGAGAAAGCCATTTATGACTTGCACCAAAATCATCCTGATGATGCGGGCTATCAGCGCTTCTTATCGCGGTTGGCCACCCCGTTACTTGCGCGGTTAGCTGAATCGCCACGCAACGGCCTAGATTTTGGTTGTGGTCCGGGACCGGTGCTTGCAAACATGCTGCGTGACGCGGGACATTCCATCGCCTGCTATGATCCCTTCTATGCCCCTGATACACAGGTGTTGGCGCGTGGTTACGATTTCATCACCTGCACCGAAGCGATTGAGCACTTTTATCACCCCGCCGAGCAGTGGACACAATGGCTATCCATGCTAAAGCCGGGTGGGTATCTGGGGATCATGACCAAGATGGTCCAGGATCCAGCGGCATTTTCACGCTGGCACTATAAGAATGACCTGACTCATGTCAGCTTTTTTAGCCGCCAAACGTTTCAATTTCTAGCTGCTCAAGCTGGCTTCGAACTGACCTTTTTGGGCAACGATGTAATATTAATGAGGAAACCATTGTTATGACGCGTAAAAAGAAAACGCGCCGCACAGGATCGGAAGGCCCGGCGCAATACGTAGATAAAAACCAGACTGAGCAAGATCGAATTGCTCGCATGCTGAAAAAGCAGAAAAAACGGAAAGGAAAAAAAGCAGGATCGCGTCATTCTGAAGAAAGTGATGTGCAAACGCATCGTCGCGGCGGCAAGAAAGACCCACGGATTGGTAGTAAAAAACCGATTCCATTGGGGCCTGAAGCTGCGAAACCGAAACAATCCACGTTGACCCCTGCGCAAGAGCTGGAAAAGCTCGAGCAAGACCCGCAACTGAATGTCTTACTCGATCGCATCGAAAACGGTGAAAAGCTCGGGGCAGGGCTGCAAAACTATGTCGATGAAAAACTCGATCGCATTGAAGTGCTGATGGATAAGCTAGGGTTGCTGAGCGACGAGGATACACCGGAGGATGATGACAGCGATCTGCTTGCCAAATTTGAGCAACAGAACGATTAATGAGGAGTAGCAGGTGCAGGACGGGATCTGGATACTAGCAGGACTAGGCGCGTTGATTATTTTAGCGTTATCGGTATACGCCGGGACTTTGCTGGCAAGACTCAAGCGGCAGACGGCGCTGCAAGCGGAGATGGAAGAGGCGGCGATAAAAAAGCGGAATGATAAAATCATTGAAAGCGTTGATGTGATTGCGTTCGCAGCCTTGAAAGATCAATGTGATTTGTCCGAGGCGGCGATTCGTCTTTATATGATTATGGATCACCTTCAAGGGGAAAAGCGGGTTGAATTTGATAGCCGCTACCCTGCGTTATTTGAACTTTACGAGGCGGTCAAAGACACCCCACGAGGTGATGCCAGGAAAACCCTTAAAAAGAACGAACGGATGCGGTTGGACTTTGATCGTGCCAAGCATGAAGCGCGACTCGAGCAGGCGATAAAAGCCGAGTTGGCCGAGATTTTGGCCTTTACGGGTGGCCGGCATATCCCTGATCATATTTTGACCCACTAAGTGTACCTGCTTGGAATGCGGCTGCTCGCAGCGGCATTCCTTTATTATTTTGGCACAATACCCTTATAATTATTAGGCGAAAATCGATCTCGCCGACACTTTCACTATACCAATGCGGGTAGTGCTAAACACCTAACTTAAGGCTGTGGCACACTATACTTTGTCCTCCTTTCCTAAGCGCCTTTGCGGAATGTAAGCCATGTCATCACCACAAATCATTTGGGATCAAGCCTTGATCAATAAGTATAATTATTCAGGGCCCCGCTATACCTCGTACCCCACCGCGCTTGAATTCCATGAGGCATTTACGCCTGCGGAATTTGATATGGCATGTAGCCAGTACCCTGAGCGGCCGTTGTCGTTGTATGTGCATATCCCATTTTGTCACAAGCTTTGCTATTACTGCGGCTGCAACAAAGTGGTGACCCGGCATCAACATAAGGCGGACGAGTATCTGGATGCCTTGGAACATGAAATTCGCCAGCGTGCATTCTTACTGGGCGCCCGTCGGGTTACTCAATTGCACTGGGGAGGCGGTACACCCACCTTTCTCACCAAAGCACAGATCTCGCGTCTAATGGGGTTACTGCGCCAAGAGTTCCAGTTTGAAGACGATGCGGAAATCAGTATCGAGGTGGACCCACGTGAAATACCGCTGGATATGCTCGATCATCTGCGCAGTGAAGGGTTTAATCGCATCAGTATTGGCGTGCAGGACTTTGATAAAAAAGTGCAACAGCTGGTCAATCGAGAGCAAGATGAAGACTTTATTCACGCATTGGTTGCACGTGCGCGAGAGCTTGGCTTTCGCTCCACCAATCTTGATTTGATTTATGGTTTACCCAGCCAAATCCCCGAGGGATTTGCCAACACGCTAGAGCAAGTGCTCACCATGCGCCCTGGGCGGCTATCAGTGTTTAACTATGCGCATTTACCTAATTTATTCGCCGCCCAGCGGAAAATAGACGAGAATGCCTTACCGTCACCCGACGCCAAGCTCACCATGCTGCAAGAAACCATCAACACGCTAACGGCGGCGGGGTATCAATTTATTGGTATGGACCACTTTGCGTTGCCCGATGATGAGCTGGCGGTTGCGCAACGTGAGGGACGCTTGCATCGTAATTTTCAAGGCTACACCACCCAGGGTGACTGTGACTTATTAGGATTGGGTGTGTCCGCGATTTCGATGATTGGTGATTGTTACGCGCAAAATCAAAAAGAGATGAAGCGGTATTATCACCAAGTGGATGCGGAGCGACATGCCTTATTTAAAGGCGTTATGTTGGAGCGCGATGATCGTATTCGCCGCGATGTGATTAAAGCCTTGATGTGTAACTTTACCCTTGAGAAGGCGGTGATCGCCGCACGTTATCAGATTGATTTTGACCGTTACTTTGCTGACGATCTCAAGTTGCTACAGTGTTTTATTGACGACGATTTGGTCCGTGTCACCGACCAGACCATCAGCGTGACCAAAACCGGTCGGATGCTGATCCGCAATATCTGTATGAGTTTTGATATTTATTTACGGGATAGGGCGCGACAACAACAGTTCTCACGGGTGATTTAAACAAAAAAACCGCCAAATGGCGGTTTTTTTTATAACACCCACAGCCCATTAGCGGGCCGCAGCTTTGGCTATTAGCGCCGCTTTCTCATGGTCAGACAAGAAGGCAATGGTTAGGCCATTTTCTTGTAGTGTGTTGATTTGCGTAGCGGTTAAGCCTGCGGCTGGGGCCGCGACTTCATATTCATAGGGCAGCTCGATGCCTTCCACGGCTGGATCGTCGGTATTTAACGATGCCAGAATACCGTGGTCGAGGAATTGGCGCACCGGATGCTGTGCGAGATCAGCAATGGTACTGGTCTGAATATTCGAGGTTAGGCAGGATTCAATCCCGATACGGTGCTTGGCTAAATAGTCCATCAAAGCGGGGTCTTCAATCGCTTTCACGCCATGGCCAATACGGGTCGCGCCTAGCTCGTTAATCGCCTGCCACATACTCTCAGCGCCCGCAGCCTCACCAGCGTGAACCGTCACTTGCAAATCACTGGCTCGAACTTTGGCAAAATGTTCGGTGAATTGGTCTCCGGGCTGCCCCAGTTCGTCACCGGCTAAATCGATAGCAACCAGTTGCGATTTCTGTGTCAGTAGTGCATCCAACTCGGCCATACAGGCTTGGGTGCCGAAAGTACGGCTCATGATGCCAATCAGGTTGGTTTTCACGCCAAAGTCACGGCTGCCGGCCTGCACGCCATCGACGACGGCTTCCACCACGCCTTCGAGGGGCAGTTGATGTTTCATCGCCATGTAGTAGGGCGAAAATCGTAGTTCGGCATAGTCGATGTGTGCATTTAGGGCATCCTCGACGTTTTCATACGCCACGCGCCGTACCGCGTCGAGATCTCCGAGTACTGCCACACCCCAATCAAGTTTTGAGAGAAACGCGACCAAATCAGGCGCGGTATCAACCACCTGTACATGGGGGCGCAGGCTTTCAATGTCATGTGCCGGCAGCGGCATCGAAAACTGCTGACCAAGCTCTAAAATCGTATTGATGCGGATGTTGCCATCGAGGTGACGGTGTAGGTCCGTTAAAGGAAAATCGTGTCTCATCATCGTTGGTTCCCAGCCGGTGAGTTGGCGCTCAGTATAGCGACTGTGGCGCCATGCGTCAGCTGTCGAAGCGCGTAGGACGTGAGCCTTATCGCGCTGGCAATTTATCCGTTACCCGTTCTGTTGGTTGTTCGGCCAAGGGTAGGGGCCTGGCGAACAAGAACCCTTGCGCATAATGGCAACCAATTTCACGTAACCTAGCCGCCTCTTCTTTGGTTTCAATGCCTTCAGCGACCAAGTGGACATCCATGCCACGGGTCATGGCAACCACGGCTTCAATGATCCTTTGGTTGGTGCTGTTTTCGGTCATCGAATGGACGAAGCTACGGTCGATTTTTAGGCTGTCGAAAGCCATCTGATGTAAATAGGCCAATGAAGAATAGCCCGTACCAAAGTCGTCAATCGCAATTTTAATCCCAAGGGCGCGGATTTTAGTGAGCCCAGAGGTCGCGAGATGCTCATGGCTCATCAACTGTGACTCAGTGATCTCTAAGGTTAAATTCTCGGGCGGAAGTTGTGTGCGTGTGAGCACTTGCTCCAACTTGTCGATAAAGTCAGCCGATAATAACTGTCGTGCTGATAAGTTGACATGTAATTGGAAATGGGCAGGCCATCGTCCGGCCTCAATTTGTGCGACCGTATCAAAAGCGGCTTGTTCAAGCACTTGCATGCCGATTTGGTTGATTAAACCGCTTTGTTCGGCGACCGGAATGAACTCAGCTGGGGACACCATGCCACGGCTGGGGCTTTCCCAGCGTACTAAAGCCTCCGCGCCACAGAAATAGCCATCGCTTAAGCGCACGAAAGGTTGATAGAACACGACGAATTCATGATGCTGAACGGCATGATGAAGCTCAAGCAGGAGCCGAGACTGCTCTTGCACCCGAGCTTGCATACTGGCTTCAAAATAGACATACATCGCCGTATCACTGCGCTTGGCTTCACTGAGAGCCAACCCTGCGTGTTGGAGGCTTTCATGAATGGCATCCCCGTAGGTATAACCGAACACCACCCCGGCACAAGCATCCACCAAGACATCGTCGTTACCGATAGTGACTGGGCGGTTAAACAGACTCAGTAGTTGACTCACTAGCGCTTCTGACTGGGTTCGGTTGGTGGTGTGGGGCGCCAGGACCGCAAATTCATCACCGCGAACGCGTGCGATTAGCATCTTGGAGCCCTCGGCTAAATCTGTTAACCGTTGTGCGATGGCACGTAGCAGCACATCACCGCCGTCTTGACCTAGGCTATCGTTAATATCTCGAAAGCCATTGACGCCTAAAATCGCCAAGGTATTCGGTGACCGATAACGCAGCCCGGCGGCTTGTTCAATCAAGCCTTCGCGCGTATACAACTGGGTTAAGTTATCTTGGCGGACTTGCTGACGTAAGCGGTTGAATGACTCTTGCATTTTGCCGGACATGTTATTAAACGCGTCTTTTAATATCGCAATCTCCCGCAGGTTGGCAGGGGTGTTAATCCGATAAGTGAGATTGCCTGAGGCGAGCTTTGCCGCCGCCTCTGCGGTGTCACGCAAAGGCCGAGTGAGTTGGCGAATAATTAAATAAACAATCACCAAGCCAACTACCGATATTGCGATCACTAAATAAATACTGATTTCTTGTTGGCTTAACAAGCTTTCGAGAAGCAGCTGATCAGGCAGCGCAACCACCACATACCATTGATGCTGAAAAGGCGGCGGTAAGGCGATTTTTTTGACGGTGCCATAGAAGTAACCCTGTTTTTCATGGATGTCGAAATGAAACGATTTGCCGAGCTTTTCAGGTTCAGGAGGCCAATCAGCCGATATCTCATTGATGGTAGCGTTGAGTACTGAGTTATTGGTGATATTAGGGAAGTGCAAAATGTTGCTAGGACTGCTGTTGCCGCTATGGGCGATCATCCGGCCTTCGTCATCGACAATAAAAAGCGCGCCGCCGAGTTTTTGCTGGCGCTCACTGAGAAAGCGATTAAAGGCCGTCAGCTTGATATCGCTGGCGACCACCCCCCAGACCTCGCCACTGACCTGCACGGGCGCAATGGCGGAGAGTGATACTTCGCCGATTTCATCAGCATCGAGGTATATATCGGTCCAGCGTGGATGTTCGCGGTTAAAGGCTGGAATATACCAGGGGCGAACACGAGGATCATAGTGGCTGTCTTGGTAAACAATATTGGCGTTTAACGTTCGACCGTCGAAGATGCGTAATGCGCCTTGTGTGGCATCACTTCGCTCCATCAAAATCGACTGGCCTACTTGATTTTTGCGATAGCCAAAATAATCGCCGTTCGCATCAACGCCAATGCTGAGCACTTGCATGTATGGCATGGCCTGATAAAGCGACGTATGACTACTGAGTAAATAGTCTCGCAAGCCTTTATTGTTGATGGGAGCGGCTTGGAGGCGGGCGGCGAGACGCTCAGCGACAAATACGTTGGCGTTAAACGGGTGCTGAAGATACTGGCGTAAGTCTAATTCAATCCCTTGAGAGTAATCGTCCAGCAGCAGTTTACCGACAAACTGAGAGCTGGTGCGGTAGTGGCTGTTAATGGTCAGAATGATCACAATCAAGGTGAACGTGAGCACGAGAAACACGGGGATCATTACAGCGGCTCGAATCGACAATGGGCGCATGTTTCTCATCAAAACAACAACATCACTTTTCTCATCAACTAAACACCATTGAAGTTAACACGATCAACGGTTTTTACTTCAATCTCTTTACTTAAATTTAGCAGAGGTTCAAATTGTGTCAGTTTTAATATTGCGTTAGTGCTCAATATTAAGCTCTTTCAGCTTGCGTGTCAGTGTATTACGCCCCCATCCTAAAATTTTCGCGGCTTCTTGCTTATGCCCATTAGTATGTTGCAACGCTGATTGTAGGAGTATTCGCTCCACGTTAGGCAATGCTTGTTGCAAAATGCCATGCTGCCCCTGAGTGATTGCGTCCTGAGCCCATTGAGTGAGTGCATCCTGCCAGTCTTGCGCTTCACTGTCGGTCACAGACAATGGCTGATTGACCAATTCGCGCGGTAAATCACCGGGGAGTACTTCTTTACTGCTGGCCATCACCGTGAGCCAGCGGCAGGTGTTTTCCAGCTGACGCACATTGCCAGGCCACGGAAGCTGACTCATCATGGTTTCGGTGTCCGGGTGAAGTTGTTTGGCCTCGACATCTAACTCTTTAGCTGCGCGGGCCAAAAAGTGCTGGCACAGTTGCGGGATGTCCTGGCGCCTGTCCTTGAGTGATGGAAGGTGGACGCGAATCACATTTAAGCGATGGAATAAGTCCTCTCGGAATGTGCCATTGGTGACAAGACGCTCTAAATCTTGGTGGGTCGCAGCAATAATACGGACATCCACATCGACGGCTGCGTGGCCACCCACGCGATAGAATTGACCATCGGCGAGCACGCGTAGCAAACGCGTTTGCACATCCAACGGCATGTCACCAATTTCATCCAAAAATAAGGTGCCGCCATTGGCTTGCTCAAACCGTCCTCGGCGAACGGCATTGGCTCCGGTAAATGCGCCTTTCTCATGTCCAAACAGCTCTGACTCGATCAAATCTTTTGGGATTGCTGCCATGTTCAGGGCAATAAAGGCTTGCTCTGAGCGCGGACTATGGCGATGAAGCGCTTGGGCAACTAACTCCTTGCCGGTGCCGGACTCACCGTTGATTAACACCGAAATGGATGAGCGCGATAACCGACCGATGGCGCGAAACACTTCTTGCATCGCTGGGGCTTCGCCAATGATTTCTGGCGTTTGTGGTTGTGGTTGCGTCGCCGTTTGCTGCTTTTGCTGTTCTTTAAAGTGGACTAACGCGCGCTCAACCAAAGCCAAGGCTTCGTCAATATCGAAAGGTTTTGGCAGGTACTCAAACGCGCCTTCTTTATAGGCATTAACCGCGGCATCTAAATCAGAGTGGGCGGTCATGATAATGACGGGTAAGTCTGGATGTTGTGCTTGCACCACATTGAGCAGAGCAAGCCCATCGCTGCCTGGCATACGAATGTCTGACACTAAAACGTCGGGGGTGCGATCGTGCAACGCACTCATTACACTTTCAGCATCGCAAAATGTATCGCACGTGAGGCCCGCGGCACTCAGTGTTCGCTCCATCACCCAACGAATCGAGCTGTCATCATCCACGACCCAAATAGTCCCTTTACTCATGCGGTCTATCCTTTTCAATAATGGGTAATTGGATAGTGAAGCAGGTATGGCCCGGCCAGCTATTCACTTCAATTTTGCCCTGGTGTTGATCGATTAAGTGGTGGGTAATGGCCAGTCCGAGTCCATTACCATCCGCTTTGCTGGTGACCATCGGATAGAACAAGGTATCTTGTAAGTGAGAGGCGATACCTGGGCCATTGTCGATGATTTCTATCTGGGCCACGACACGATGGCGTTGACCATGAATCACGGTTTGAAAACCGGTGCGGGTGCGCAGTGTGAGGCGTGCATCCTCTTGCCCACTCACCGCGTCGGCGGCATTGGTCACCACGTTGAGGATCGCCTGCTCAAGCTGCTCTGGATCCATATCAAAATCAGGCAAACTGGGGTCATAGTCGCGCACAATATGCACCCCATCATGATGATCAAGGCTGACCAGTTGACGGACTTTCTCCAAGACCACGTGAATATTTTGCCGTTGGCGTAATCCCGGGCGCTGCGGTCCAAGCAAGCGGTCGACTAAATTTCTTAAGCGGTCCGCTTGCTCGATAATGATTTGGGTATACTCCGCGAGGCTGGCATCGGGTAGCATTTTTTCCAGTAGCTGTGCCGCCCCGCGCAATCCGCCTAGCGGGTTTTTTATTTCATGAGCCAAGCCACGCACCAGCTCTTTTGCTGCTTGTTGTTGCGCTTTTTGGGTCAGCTCCTTGCTGATCCTTTGTTGCTGGCTCACGACGTTGACTTCAAGTAACAGACGGCCCTCATCCTCGGCGTCAAATAAGGGACTTGCACTGAGTTGTACTTTTTGTGGTTGTCCATCAACCACCCAAGTGACATCACTATCGGTTAAACTTTGCCCTGCCTGAGTGGCGCTGGCTATGTGCGCCCAGTCAACACTGGCATGCTGAATTTGCTGTGTGAGGGGTTGCTGGCGCAAGCGCCTAGCACTTTGATGCATTAGCTGTTCTGCTGCTGCATTAACGTATTCAATACGCCATTGGCTGTCTACCACAATGATGGCGGTAAGCAGATGATCAAACAGTTGAGCTGGCGTCATCCGTGTCGCGTCCTTGTTTGCACTAGTTTGGTGCATTGAGTGTAATCGAGATCCTTGCATGATGCAGCCGGTACCACTGAATTTGTGATGGTTTAGGTGCCGTGGTCGGTTAATCTTGGCGTCGATGGCGTTGATTAACGTGCGCGCGGTGTAAATACACGTGATGTATCGATGAGGATGCAATTACCTTGCCGCTTTCGAGGTATTGGACTTGAATCTGATGGGTGCCACGATCAATGGGCGCCAGCCGCCAATCCAGCTGTCGCTGTGATGCGTTCAAGCTACTGGTTGGGGGAGACGCAACGGGCTGGCCGTCTAAGACGAGCCGTGTTTGCTCGGCGGGGATGGAAAGCGGTGACACCGTGGCTGTCACGGATAGCTCGCCGGGATTACTGCGTAATGTTGCGCCATCATTGGGCGATACAAGAGTGAGTGTCACCGATTTGGGTGGTGTCAGGGCTGGCGCAGGCTGCTCAGCCGAAGACGAAGAAACATCGTAGAGAGAGGGCGAAGACGCTAGAGATGCATACGGCCTAACGTGGTGCGGGTGCGCCGGAGGTTGGTCGCTAAAATGCACCTGGCCGTGGTCATCGGTCCACTGATAGAGCATGCCCGCATGACTGCTAAAAGCCAATGTCAGTAACATAGCTCCTAGTAACATAGCGCCTAGTAAAAGAGCGCCTCGCGAAAGAGCTCCTAGCCAACGAGCACCTAACCCACGCATCACAGCCCCTTAGGTTTGCGTGATCCCCTACGGAGCATTGTAAGTGGATACATACAGTCGCCAAGCATAAAAAAGCCCACCTGCGAGGTGGGCTGCATTTTCAATGTTCAGCGTGACGAGTCGTTACACCGAATAGTAAAGCTCAAACTCAACTGGGTGCGTTGTCATTTGAATACGCTCAACATCTTCGCTTTTCAGTTTGATGTATGAGTCGATAAAGTCGTCTGAGAACACGCCACCTGCGGTCAAGAATTCGCGGTCAGCATCCAGCGCTTGTAGAGCTTCTTTAAGGGACTCCGCTACCGTCGGAATTTCTGCCGCTTCTTCAGCCGGGAGATCATACAAGTCTTTGTCCATGGCGTCGCCTGGATGAATCTTGTTTTTGATACCGTCAAGGCCGGCCATCAGCATCGAAGCAAAGCACAAATAAGGGTTCGCGGTTGGATCGGCAAAACGGAGCTCAATACGGCGCGCTTTCGGGCTAGGCACCACTGGGATACGAATTGACGCAGAGCGGTTACGCGCAGAGTAAGCCAGCATGACCGGCGCTTCAAACCCAGGAACCAGGCGCTTATACGAGTTGGTTGACGCGTTGGCAAAGGCGTTAATGGCTCGAGCGTGCTTAATCACACCACCAATGTAATAAAGTGCTGTTTCAGATAGGCCACCGTATTTATCACCTGCAAAGAGGTTTTGACCATCTTTGGCCAGTGATTGGTGAACGTGCATGCCTGAGCCATTATCGCCCACCAGTGGTTTCGGCATAAAGGTCGCCGTCTTACCAAAGGCGTGTGCGACGTTGTGCACCACATATTTATAGATCTGAATTTCGTCCGCTTTAGTGGTCAAGGTGTTAAAGCGGGTCGCAATTTCGTTTTGGCCTGCCGTTGCCACTTCATGGTGGTGCGCTTCAACCACTAAGCCCATCTCTTCCATGACCAATGACATGGCCGAGCGAATATCTTGTGACGAATCGACCGGTGCAACAGGGAAGTATCCACCTTTAACGCCTGGACGGTGGCCTTTGTTACCGCCTTCCAGTGCGGTGCCTGAGTTCCAGCTCGCTTCGACGTCATCGATTTTGTAAAAAGAGCCGGCCATATCGGTGGCGAATTTCACGTCATCAAAGAGGAAAAACTCGGGTTCAGGCCCAATCAGAACGGTATCTGCGATCCCCGTTGAGCGCATGAAATCTTCAGCGCGTTTAGCAATGGAACGTGGGTCACGATCATACCCTTGCATGGTAGACGGCTCTAGAATATCACAGCGAATATTCAAGGTGCTTTCTTCGGTAAAGGGATCGAGCACGGCCGAACTTGCATCTGGCATCATGACCATGTCTGATTCGTTGATCCCTTTCCAGCCCGCCACGGATGAACCATCAAACATTTTGCCTTCTTCAAAGAAGTCATCGTCCACTTGATGAGAGGGGATGGAAACATGCTGCTCTTTGCCTTTGGTATCGGTAAAGCGCAGGTCGATGAATTTCACCTCGTTTTCTTGAATAAGTGCGAGCACATTTTCTACTGACATGTGAAATAACCTCCGGTGTCAAATTAGGTAAATAGCGAATTGGCTCCTTGCTGCATGACAAAGCGAAAACTGTGCCAACAATTTAAAACCACGCCATAGCAGGCTCGGCGGGTAAAAATGGCGCTCAGTGCTCGTCAAATGAGAGCGGGTTGCACCATTATTGTGCATGCATGCTCAATCATAGTGCAAGGGGCGAAAGTGGTGCAGATGTTTGTGCACGACATGGGTGCAAACCCATCCCCCTCTTCTTTTTAGCAGACAATCGGTATTGAGAGTGTGGGCCGTCTTTAAAAATTCATGTTTGCTCGAACACCGGTGAACCCTTGTATTTGCTTAACAAATGACCAACCAGACAGCAGTCAAGCCACTTTGATGGTGAGCTGATTCACAGAATAAGGTGGGTTTTGCGACAAAATCTGGTACATTACGGCCGTTTTTTTAATCAGATGGTGGTCCCGTCGTGCTAGTATACGCTGCCTCAGCGTGTCAGGTTCGACACGCGCCGCGTCTAACGAGTGAAAAAGAGAGTCCATGACCAAAATACAAACAGATAAATTAAGAAATATCGCCATTATTGCCCACGTTGACCACGGTAAAACCACGTTAGTGGATAAGCTGCTTCAGCAATCCGGTACGCTGGCTTCCCGCGGTGAGGTGGAAGAGCGTGTCATGGACTCAAATGATATTGAGAAAGAGCGTGGCATCACCATTTTGGCGAAAAACACCGCCATTAACTGGAATGATTATCGAATTAACATCGTTGATACCCCAGGGCACGCCGATTTCGGTGGTGAAGTTGAGCGTATCATGTCGATGGTTGATTCGGTCTTATTGGTGGTTGATGCTGTTGATGGTCCGATGCCACAAACCCGCTTTGTGACCCAAAAAGCCTTTGCTCACGGTCTGAAGCCGATTTTGGTTATCAACAAAATTGACCGTCCGGGTGCACGCCCTGACTGGGTGATGGATCAAGTTTTCGATCTGTTTGACACCTTGGGTGCCACGGACGAACAGTTAGACTTCCAAGTGGTTTACGCATCAGCGCTAAACGGTTGGGCGAGCCTAGATGAAGCGACTGAAGGCGACGATATGGAGCCGTTGTTCAACGCGATCGTGGATAACGTCGATGCGCCTGACGTCGACATTACTACGCCATTGCAAATGCAAGTGTCTCAGCTCGATTACAACTCATATGTCGGTGTTATCGGTGTCGGTCGAATTACGCGTGGCTCGGTGAAACCGAACCAGCAAGTGACCATCATCAGTGCCGATGGCAGCAAGCGCAATGGCAAGGTAGGTAGCGTCTTGGGTTACCTCGGCCTTGACCGTACTGATGTCGATGAAGCCTCAGCGGGCGACATTGTTGCCATTACGGGTCTGGGCGAGCTAAAGATTTCAGACACTATCTGTGATCCAAGCAACGTTGAAGCGCTCCCCGCACTGACCGTTGATGAGCCAACTGTGACCATGACGTTCCAAGTCAACACCTCGCCGTTCGCCGGCCTAGAAGGTAAGTACGTGACGTCACGTAATATCCTTGAGCGTTTGCAAAAAGAGCTGGTCCACAACGTGGCGCTGCGTGTTGAAGAGACCGAGAACCCGGATAAATTCCGTGTATCAGGTCGTGGCGAATTGCACTTGTCGATCCTTATCGAGAATATGCGTCGCGAAGGCTTTGAGCTTGCCGTCTCTCGCCCTGAAGTGATCATCAAAGAAGAAAACGGTGAGAAATTTGAACCGTTTGAAACCGTGACCATCGATGTGCTCGAAGAGCATCAAGGTGGCGTTATGGAAAGCATCGGTCTGCGTAAAGGCGAGCTGAGCAACATGCTCCCAGATGGTAAAGGCCGTGTACGCATGGACTTTGTGATGCCATCACGGGGTTTAATTGGTTTCCAAACCGAGTTCTTAACCCTGACCTCTGGTTCGGGCCTGATTTATCATACCTTTGACCATTACGGTAAATTCAAAGGGGGTGATATTGGCCAACGTATCAACGGTGTATTGATCTCAAACGCCGCAGGTAAGGCACTGACTTATGCCTTGTTTAACCTACAAAGCCGTGGTCGCTTGTTTGCTGAACACGGTGATGAAGTGTACGAAGGTCAAGTTATCGGTATTCATAACCGCGCCAATGATTTGACAGTTAACTGTTTGAAAGGTAAGCAATTGACTAACGTGCGTGCCTCGGGTACTGATGAAGCGCAGGTATTGAGCCCAGCGATCAAGTATACCTTGGAGCAAGCGCTTGAGTTTATTGATGACGATGAGCTGGTTGAAGTCACGCCAGAAAGCATCCGTATTCGTAAAAAGCTGTTGACTGAGACAGACCGCAAGCGCGCTGGCCGTAAAGGTTAATCGCGTTATATCATCATGTGACTGAGTCACCAGATTCTGTCCCAAGATTAAAGGCACCGTTAGGTGCCTTTTTTTGATCGCAGCGAGCGAGAAGTAAATCATGTACACTCATTACGCGTAAAACGGGCACAAGATAAAGGTGGAAGGATGCGCATAATTGGGACGTTAAATCAGAAAACGTGGCGTGACAGCCGTAATTGGTTGAAAGCGATGCTCACGCATTTGTGGCAGCGTATGGGCGAAGACAGGCTCACGGTGAGTGCCGGTTATATGGCGTATGTCACGCTGCTTTCTTTGGTCCCCTTAGTCACTGTCGTGTTGTCTGCTTTTTCGAGTTTCCCGGGATTTTCTCAAGTGGGTGATACCTTACAAACATTTGTGATCAATAATTTTGTTCCCGCCGCCGGTGAGGTGGTGGCACGCTATCTCAACCAATTTGTTGCTAACGCCGGTAAGATGACCGCTGTTGGGGTCAGTTTTTTGTTTGTGGTCGCGATTATGCTGATCTCGGCGATCGACAAAAGTTTGAACCACACGTTTAAAATTCAGACCAAACGGCCGATGATGATTGCGTTCTCAATCTATTGGATGGTGCTCACGTTAGGGCCTATTTTGATTGGTACTAGCATCGCGCTGAGCTCTTACTTAACGTCTTTGTCGTTATTACAGACAGGGCTGGCGAATGATTTGTTTACCACCTTACTCCGAATCCTGCCTTTTCTTTTAACCACGCTCACCTTTATGGGATTATATACCCTGGTACCCAATACTCGCGTGCGCCTTCGCCATGCCTTGGTCGGTGCGGCTGTGGCGAGTGTGCTATTTGAGCTAAGTAAAAAAGTATTCGCGCTATATGTTGCCCACTTTCCCTCGTATCAATTAATTTACGGCGCCCTGGCCGTGGTGCCCATTCTGTTTGTGTGGGTGTATTTTAGCTGGTGTATTGTATTATTCGGCGCACAAGTTACCGCGACTTTAAGAGAGTCGGAGACTTGGTGGCCAAGTGGCACCTCGCCAGCGGTTAACAATCAGTCAGCCGGTTTGGCTGAGCCATCCCATCCTTTAATCAATCAAGCGGAGGCGCCTTATGATTGCCCTAATTCAACGCGTGAGTGAAGCCAATGTCACTGTCGACGGTGAGAGCTTCGGTGCGATAGGGAAAGGGCTGGTGGTGCTTCTGGGCGTCGAAAAGGGCGATACCGATGCGGATGCCGCGAAACTGGCGCATAAAGTCAGAGGTTATCGTGTGTTTGAAGACGATAATGGCAAAATGAATCTCAATGTGTCGCAGCACGGCGGTGAATTGTTGGTGATATCGCAGTTTACCCTGGCTGCCGACACAAAAAAGGGAATGCGTCCGAGCTTCTCGGGAGCATCGCCCGATGAAGCAGAACGTTTGTACACGGTATTTTGTCAGGATTGCCAGCGTGCAGGGGTAAAAACGCAAACGGGTCAATTCGCCGCCGACATGAAAGTAAGCCTCGTGAATGATGGCCCTGTGACTTTCTGGCTTCAGGTATAACCACGCGCCTCACAAGGAGAGACAGGCATGTTTAGAATCGTTACCCCGCGCACAGAGCAAGAGCTAGCGCGTTATTATGACTTTCGTTATCGGATGTTAAGAGAGCCATGGCATGCGCCGCGTGGTTCAGAGCGCGATGCATATGATGTTAATGCGTGTCATCGTATGATCGTAGACAGTGATGACGCGCCGGTCGCGATTGGACGCTTGTACTTAACCCCAGACAATGACGGCCAAATCCGATATATGGCGGTGTCACCAGATTATCGTAATCGTGGTTTAGGAGCCTTAGTGCTCATGGCGTTAGAGTCGTTAGCGCGGGAAGAGGGCGCTAAGCGTTTGGTGTGCAGTGCGCGTGAAGAGGCGGTGAGCTTTTATGCACAACACGATTTCCTCCGTCAGGGCGATCTGAGTGACGAGCGAGGGCCGATACGTCATCAGCAGATGGTTAAACCCTTGGATCCGTTATCGGATGTGGTTCGCCGTCCTGAGTGGTGCACCGAGCTTCAGCAGCGTTGGCAAGCACACATTCCGATTAGCGACAAAATGGGAGTCAAAATTAGCCAGTTCACTGGCTACAGCTTTGAAGTGAGCGCCAATTTAAACGCCAATTTAAACCCTCGCCAAACCATGTTCGCAGGCAGTATTTTCAGCCTTGCGACGTTAACCGGTTGGGGCATGGTATGGCTATTGATGAAAGAGCGCCAACTCAGCGCGGATATTGTCCTAGCGGATAGCCATATTCGCTACCGTCGTCCGGTTGCAGAGCGGCCCCGGGCGAGTGTGTCACTCGATAACCTTAGTGGCGAGCTCGATCGATTAGAAAACGGACGCCGTGCCCGTGTGACGTTAGAAGTCGATTTTTTCAGTGGTGATGAAAAAGCCGGTGTATTTACCGGCACCTATGTCCTGCTCCCCTCGGATGATGGCGCTACCGCACAACCTGCTCCACAGTTGACCTTGTTACGCTAACGAATGCGTGGGGCGTCCGTGCGATAAATCGGCCACTGGATGGATAAGCGTGTCTCGCCTTGCAGTGCGCCGGTCAGTTGACCGCGATCAGCATCAATGGATAAAGTCTCAAACGGGAAAGTCTGTTGTTTGTCCTTCTTGGGGCTTGGCTGTTGCAGCCAAGCGCTTATTTGCGTGGCCCAATTTGTGTCTGAATCCGCATGGGCTTTTGCATCTAAGAAGGTGATATCCATCTCGCCATTGAGCGCCACATTGAAGCTTTCTCGATCCGCTGCCAGCCCTGACCACTTTGCCTCAATATCATGAAACCCTGTCAGGGGGAGGGGCCAATCAAACCAGTCTTGATAGACAGAGAGCGGAATTTGTAACCCATCCACAAACAGTGACCATGGTTGACTGGGGGCGCTTAAATCCCAGGCGCCTGATACAGCCAGTTGGCCATCAGGGAAGCCCAGCAATAGCTGCTGGAGGGTTAATTTCCCTTGATCGGCATCGAGGCGCAAATAGGGCTCAGCCAGCCAATGCTGATTGATGCTGGCGTGGCTTGCGCTGGCGGTCAAACTTCCATCGGTTAAGCGCCATTGTTTGAACGGGGATAGCTGCAATGCGCGTCCATTAACATCAATGCCACTGATTTTGATAGGAAACTGCGGCGATAAGGCCAGCCATTGATTATGTTTCAGTGATACGTCGTCAATGAACAGTGTCTCCGGCCACTCCGGGAGTGCCGCCATCAGCGGAGAAAGCACTGCGTGACTGAGTGTCAGGTTATTGGCTTGTAGCTTATCAATCTGCCAATGACGCTTAGAAAAGTGCCCGGATAGCCCGACAAATCCTTCTTGCCATTGACTGGTCAACTGATGGATCACCCAGCTTTCGCCGTGACGTTCAATATCCCCAAGCGGTTGATCCCAAGTCTGCGTGTGCCAGCGGATATAGTCAGCGTTGAATGATGCACGCAGCTTAGGCTGTTGCCACCAAGGCGTCTTTGGCGCAATGGTGATGTGCTCGGCCGATAAGGTGAGGCCATTCACCGAAAACTGTTCGGTTTCGGCACTGAGTTGGCGAATATCAGTGCGGTCGATGGTTAACGTGGTTGTGTGGGGCCATTGCAATAAGGCGTTGGACACGCGTTGATACGTATCCTCCCCGTCGATAATGACATCGCTCAGGGTTAACTGGGTTAAGGCGAGCGCACCTGGCTGCCAATGGCCTTGGGCGCTGATCGCGGCACCTTGCCACTCAAAAGACACGCCGCGGAATTGCCAACCGTTAGGCGCTGGTGTGGCATCGACTAAAAGTTGAGAGGCTTGTAGCCCATGCCAGTCGACTTGTTTGGCCTCCCATTGCGCGCGGCCGCGAACTGATCCTAAAGGGGCTTGTCCTTTGTGCCAATCATCGAGCTGAGCGCTGACTTGCTGCGCTTGCCAGCCTTGTCCTTGCAGGGAAAGATCATTAAAAAGGACACGACCAATGGTAAGCGTCGCCGGTAGCATATCAAGAGACGTTATGGCGCGATCGGTCAGATCAAGGCTTAGACCGTCAATCCTTACCCATCGTAGGTGAGACCATCGTTCGGCAGAGAACTGTACACGCGCCGTATTGGCCTGCCAGTGTTGATGGCCATATTGGTAATTCGGTTGCGTCAGAGTGAGGTGAAGCGGACGTTGCCAGTGATAGTCCACTTGTTCTGCTGTTAAGGTGCCTGGCAGTGTAGGGGTGATAAGGGTAGTAAAAACCTGGGTGGCGTGTCGCGTATGGAGCAATACGAAAATCACTGACAGCGAGATTATGATTAGGATAAAAAAGCTGGCAAAGAGTTTGGCCAGGATGCGCATGAATGAATCCTATCAGGCAACGAGTAGCAGTAAGATTGGCGTAAAAGTTGCCAAACTTCAACCAGTCAACCAGTCGCCCTGAGGAATAGCGCCCCATATCGCATCAGCAATATGGGGCTAGGGGTTAGTCTAACTGTGGACCTGCAGCGACCAAGGCTGCGCCTTCTTCGGTATCTGTGTATTTATCGAAGTTATCGATAAAGCGTGTGGCCAGGTCTTTCGCTTTGCTTTCCCATTGCAGCGGGTCAACATAGGTATCACGCGGGTCAAGAATGCCGTCGCTCACTTCGTCTAGCGAGACAGGAACTTCCAAATTAAAGATTGGAATTACCTTGGTGTCGGCTTTTTCGATCGAGCCGTCTAAAATCGCGTCGATGATCGCGCGGGTATCTTTGATGGATATCCGCTTGCCTGAGCCATTCCAGCCTGTATTGACCAGATAGGCTTCAGTCCCTGCCGCCTCCATGCGCTTGACCAATACTTCCGCATACTTGGTGGGGTGCAAGGTCAAAAATGCCGCGCCAAAGGCCGCTGAGAAAGCAGGCGTGGGTTCAGTAATGCCGCGCTCGGTACCTGCTAACTTCGCGGTAAAACCAGATAAGAAATGGTACTTGGTTTGTTCAGGCGTCAATTTAGACACCGGTGGAAGTATGCCGAATGCATCCGCAGACAAGAAAATCACCTTGTTTGCATGGCCGCCTTTTGAGACCGGCTTCACAATATTATCGATATGATAAATGGGGTATGACACGCGGGTGTTTTCTGTCTTCGAATTATCGTCAAAATCGATGCGGCCGTCGCCACGGACGGTGACGTTTTCTAATAACGCATCACGGCGGATGGCGTTATAGATATCTGGCTCAGCCTCTTTAGATAACTTGATGGTTTTGGCATAGCAGCCCCCTTCAAAGTTAAAGACGCCCTGATCGTCCCAACCATGTTCATCGTCACCGATAAGCTGGCGCTTAGGATCGGTGGAGAGTGTGGTTTTCCCGGTTCCAGATAGCCCGAAGAAGATGGCAACGTCGCCATCTTTGCCCATGTTGGCGGAGCAATGCATCGATGCGACATCTTGCAACGGCAAGAAGTAGTTCATCATCGCGAACATGCCTTTTTTCATTTCACCGCCATACCAAGTACCGCCAATAAGCTGCATCCGTTCGGTGAGGTTGAAAACGGTAAAGTTTTCTGAATTTAGGCCGTGTTCACGCCATTGGTTGTTCACGCATTTGGCACCATTCATCACCACAAAGTCAGGCTCGAAATCTTTAAGCTCTTCCTCGGTTGGACGAATAAACATATTTTTGACGAAGTGCGCCTGCCAAGCTACTTCGGTGATCACGCGAATACGTAATCGTGTGTTGGGGTTGGCACCGCAATAGCCATCAACGACAAACAGGCGTTTATTAGAGAGTTGTTGTGTGACCAGTGCCTTGAGATCATTCCATACCGCTTGATCGATCGGTTTATTATCGTTTTTGCCTTGATCCGACCACCACAGGGTGTCGCGCGTAGTGTCATCACGAACAATGTACTTATCTTTGGGAGAGCGGCCGGTAAAAATACCCGTGTCTACCGACACCGCGCCGAGTTCGGTCACTACGCCTTTCTCGTAGCCTTCCAGCCCAGGTTTGGTTTCTTCTTCGAACAACTGCTCATATGAGGGGTTACGGATGACTTCTTTGACATTTTCCAGACCATAACGGGAAAGATCGATGTCAGCGACCTCAGATTCGACGTTCAGGACAGTCATAGGTGCTCCTTGAGGTAAGATGGTGTTAACTGTCTTTGTGCTAGCAACCTGAAATATAGATTCAGGAACTGACTCCATAAATGACGACAGACTGGGGTTATTGTGATTGTAGGGTACGGACCACCAGCTGCCATGTCATAGACATGGTAACGCTTAGTTAAACGTTTGCGCTACCCAAAGACCTATTATTGTTTGTACAAAAATAACGCGCAGAAAAATGTGAGTTAAGTCGGGAAGGAATAAGAAAAAAGCCAGCGTTGTGCTGGCTTTTGAGCTTGGTCAAGCTTATTTACTTCGAAGCGCTAAAAATGTAGCACGTGGTTATTGCATTTGAGAGGAGGAGCTGGCGTTTTGCTCAAAAATTGCCGCCACATCAACGCTATCGAACGCATAGTCAGTGCCACAGTAATCACAGTGCAAATGGATCGTACCCATTTCCGCGACCATTTTGTCGACTTCACTGCGCTCAATCGCGGCAATAGCACCGGCGCTGCGTTCACGGGAGCAACTGCATTTAAACACCACCTCTTGTGCCGGATACAGGGTGACTTTCTCTTGATGGTACAGACGGTATAAGACATCTTTGGCGCTGAGGCTGAAAAGTTCATCATTTTTAATCGTTTCAGTCAGCTGGGCAAGGTGATCAAAGTCGCCTTCGTCGCCTTTATCGTCAGGCAACACTTGCAACATCATACCGGCCGCATGCGGCTTGCCATCAACCTCTCCCGTACGTAGCCAAAGACGGGTCATTAGCTGCTCTGAGCGTGCGAAATAATCTTCCAGGCAACCTTGTAAATGATCCGACTCTAAGCCAACAATGCCTTGATAGCGCTCGCCATCGACAGGCTCAATGGTAATGACCAGTTGGCCCTTGCCCATCATTTCTGGCAAGGTCGCATCCTCTTTGACGTCACCTTTCACCCGCGCGGTGCCGCGCAGTTGCTGATGGTGATCACCATTAATGACCGCCAGCGACACAGGACCATCTCCCTGCAATTGCACCGTGATCGAGCCATTAAATTTGAGTGTTGCGGTAAGCAGGCTGGTGGCGGCCAACATTTCACCCAGTAAAGCATTCACCGGGGCTGGAAAATTTTGATTCTCCAGGATGCGTTGATAGGTTTCGTCGAGCTTGACTAGCTCACCACGCACAGACACATCTTCGAATAGGTAACGGTGTAATTGATCGTTTGACATGCAATCTCTCTCCGGCAATGGCGCGACTAGCGGCCTTAGTCTATGCCTTGTTTAAACTTACGAATATCTCGGCGTTGCTTTTTATCCGGTCGTCCATCGGGACGTGGATTATGGGCATTTAAGCGACGCATTTCCGTCTCGTGCTCACGTTTCTTTAGGCTCGTGTCGGTTTCTTGATACAAGGTTTGCGCGATCGGCGCGCCTTGACGTTGCTCCGATAACGCTAAAACAGTGATGGTTCTTTCATCATGGCCTTGGCGCAAGCGTATTTCAGCCCCAACCTCGACCATTCTGCTTGGCTTGGCACGTTGACCATTGTAGTGCACCTTGCCCCCATCGATCATATTGCGTGCAATAGAGCGTGTTTTATAAAAGCGAGCGGCCCACAGCCATTTATCTAACCTGACCGCTGTCAAAGGTGCCGATGTGCTTTTTTTCATCCCTCAACTCCTGCGCAATCTGGAGCGGCGACATTAGCATAAAATTTACTTTAGAGCAGTATCACAGCATCAGCGTTTATCTTCCCGTCATCGCTGCGACTTGGGTAAAATAAACACGCTATAAATGAAAAAGTCTCAAGATCACAATGTGTTTTTGCTAGTATGTCTAGCTTTTCGTAATCTAATGGCGAAAAAGGCCATCAATAGGTATGTGGTGTCATTAATTGGTTTTAAAAGGATGATCCAGGCAGGAAGTCCTGAACGAACAATCTCGATGTCTGCACTAACACGCGGTCGGGTACTGCTGTGCCTAAACGGTGGGCTAGTACTTTTACTGGCTTGGCTTATTGGGCGACTGGTGTGGCATGTCTACACGCCTCCCGCGGCACCTATCTTGCCGTCGAGTAGTCAGGTTGTGATGAGCCAAGTCGCCAGTAAGGGGGCCTTTTCATTGGCGCCCGCGATTAATGCCCAGTTATTTGGTCGATTCCAAGCTTCCGCGCAACAGCGCAAGCAGTCGGTTAGCCAAGTGCCTGAAACCCGTTTACAGCTTACTTTAGTCGGCGTGGTGGCTTCCAATCAGCCTGCTCGGGCATTAGCGGTGATTGCTAACGGTGGTCAACAAGCAACCTATGGTGTGGGTGAGCAAGTTAAAGGTACCCAGGTCAGTGTCGATCAAGTCTTGTCCGATCGCGTTATCCTTCGTCAAGGCACGCGTCGTGAAGCCTTGTTGATGCCGGGTGTGGAGGCCGACAGTACACCGCAAACCGTGTTCTCTTCTTCTGAGGGTAACCATACGCCCCCAAAGCCGACGGCAACCTCAAGGCAGACCAGCCCTGACTGGCCTGCCGACTTAGCGCGACAGCTTGCCAGCAATCCTCAGCGCTTATTTGATTATGTCCAGTTAGCGCAGGTCGGCGATGCCAAACAGTTAAAAGGTTTTCGTCTCGTACCAGGAAAAAATCCAGTGTTATTTGAGCAATCGGGATTACAGCCGGGTGATATCGCTATCGCCATTAATGGTTTAACACTGGACCGTTCGGTGGCGCTTCCCGATATTCTCAATCGCATTCAACAACAGGGCACGCTTGATTTAGTGGTCGAGCGACAAGGGCTGCAACATGACATTTCGATTCAACTATAAATTACCACAACCGCCCCGTGCGGCTTTAGGAGTGTGACGTGAACGTAAAGCAACGACTGATCCCCTATCTGATGGCCGCAAGTCTGCTTTTCTCTGGCCTACCGGCGAGAGCGGCAGAATTTAGTGCCTCGTTTAAAGGCACGAACATTCAAGAGTTTATCGAAATTGTAGGGCGCAACCTCGAGAAAACCATTATCGTTGACCCCTCGGTGCGCGGCACCATTAATGTACGCAGTTACAATACGTTAGACGATGAACAGTACTACCAATTTTTCCTTAACGTGCTCGAAGTGTATGGCTTTGCGGTGGTTGAGATGGAAAATGGGATTGTTAAAGTTGTTCGCGACAAAGATGCGAAAACCTCGCCCGTTCCTGTGGTTGGAGAAGGCGATAACGTGGTCGGCGACGAAGTCGTGACGCGCGTGATTGCCGTGAAAAATGTCTCGGTGCGCGAGCTATCCCCTTTGTTGCGTCAGCTGATCAATAATGCGGGGGCAGGGAACGTTGTGCACTATGATCCTGCCAATGTCATTATGATCACCGGTCGTGCCGCGGTGGTGAATCGGCTCACCGATATTATCCAGCGTGTCGATCAAGCAGGCGATAAAAAAGTGGAAGTGGTCCGCCTTGACCACGCTTCAGCCGCGGAAATGGTACGGATTGTCGACACCCTCAATAAGCGAGACAACGCCAACACCCGCCCTGAGCTATTAGAACCACGCATTGTCGCCGATGAACGGCTGAATGCGGTGTTGGTTTCTGGCGAGCCCAAAGTCCGTGAGCGCGTGATTGAACTTATCCGACAACTTGATCAAGAAATGGCGACCACGGGCAACAGCCGGGTGATTTATCTGCGCTATGCGAAAGCGGAAGACGTCGTAGATGTGTTACAAGGCGTCTCCGATAATCTGTTAAAAGAAAAAGAGAAGAGAAACCAACCGAGCGTAAATGATCAAGCGGTACAAATTTCCTCTCACCAAGGCACTAACTCGCTGGTGATCACCGCGCCACCCGATATTTTAAAGACCCTCGAGAGCGTGATTTCTCAGCTCGATATTCGCCGCGCACAAGTGTTGATTGAAGCGCTAATCGTCGAAATGTCGGAATCCGATGGGGCGAACCTCGGCGTACAGTGGGGCTCGCTTGAAAACGGTGGGATTCAGTTTAATAACACAGGTGTCGGCATTTCGAGTTACCTCGGTGGGCAGGAAGCCACCAAAGATAGAACGCGAACCGAGACACGCATCATCGATGGTGAGGAAAAAACCGTTGAGATCACTGAATCGGGCGATTACTCCGCACTTAATGAAGTGTTAGGTGGGTTAAATGGCTTGGCTGCCGGCGTAGTCATGGGCGATTGGACCGCCTTGGTGACCGCGGTAGCGTCGAAAAACGAGTCGAATATTTTGTCGTCGCCCAATTTGATGGTGCTTGATAACCAAGAAGCCTCGTTTATTGTCGGTGAGGAAGTGCCGGTGATTACGGGTTCGCGGACAGGCTCAAATAACGATAACCCTTTCCAAACCGTTGAGCGTAAAGATGTGGGGATCAAGCTGAAAGTCACCCCGCAAATCAATGAAGGCTCCGCGGTGTTGCTCGATATTGAGCAAGAAGTCTCGAACGTGCTTGGCGCCAGTGGCGCGGTGGATGTGCGCTTTGGTAAACGCCAACTGAATACATCAGTGATGGTCGGTGACCAACAAATGATTGTATTAAGTGGCTTGATTGACGAACGTACGGTCGAAAGTGAATCCAAGGTGCCACTGTTGGGGGATATTCCCATTTTAGGACACTTGTTTAAGTCGACCTCGACCGAAACTGAAAAGAAAAACCTGATGCTGTTTATTAAGCCGACCATTATCCGTACCGGTTTGACTGCAGACGGGGTGACTCAACGCAAATACAACTATATCCGCGCCGAGCAATTACTGCGCGCCCAAGATGGCGTTAAGCTGATGCCTGACGCCGAAAAACCGGTCCTGCCTGATTACAACAGTGAAGCGGTGATGCCGGCCGAAGTACGTATGCTACAAGCGGAGTTAGAAGGATGAGTGAGCGTGCTGCGGCGCTAGCGGCTGAACCGGTGACAACCTGGCAGTTACCCTTTGGCTTTGCGCGTCGTCACGGTGTGGTGGTCTTGGCCGATAACGACACCCCACGTTTATTGTGTTTAGCGTCGGTAACACCGCAGACCTTGGTGGAGGTGCAACGTGTGCTGGGCGCGACTCTCGCCCCCGAATGGGTGTCGGATGCTGACTTTGAGCACCACCTGACTCGCCTCTATCAAAGAGACAGCGCCGATGCACAACAGCTAATGGCTGACATTGGTGCGGATGCTGACAGCGACGACTTTTTCTCGTTGGCCGAAGAGCTGCCGCAAAGTGAAGACTTGCTTGAATCGGAAGACGATGCGCCGATCATTAAGTTGATTAATGCCATGTTAGGCGAAGCGATTAAAGAAAGCGCGTCTGACATTCATATCGAAACCTTTGAGCATGCGTTATCAATTCGTTTTCGCGTTGACGGGGTGCTGCGTGACGTTCTATCCCCCAGCCGCAAGTTGGCCCCATTATTAGTGTCTCGCGTCAAAGTGATGGCAAAACTAGATATTGCAGAAAAACGGGTGCCGCAAGATGGGCGCATTTCGGTCCGTATTGGTGGGCGAGCGGTGGATGTGCGCGTGTCGACCATGCCCTCGTCTCACGGCGAGCGTGTCGTCATGCGTTTGCTGGATAAGAACGCCGTCCAACTGGATCTCGCGCAGTTGGGTATGGTGCCCAGCTTGCACCAAGATTTTCGCGCACTGATTCACAAACCTCACGGTATTTTGCTCGTCACCGGCCCGACGGGGTCGGGGAAATCCACGACCTTGTATGCTGGATTACAAACCATTAACAGTGAGGATCGCAATATCCTCACCGTGGAAGATCCGATCGAATTTGATCTGGCGGGTATCGGTCAGACCCAAGTCAATCCAAAAGTCGATATGACCTTTGCACGAGGGTTGCGCGCTATGTTGCGTCAAGATCCCGACGTGGTAATGGTGGGTGAAATTCGAGACTTAGAAACCGCACAAATCGCCGTACAAGCCTCACTGACCGGTCACTTAGTGATGTCGACACTGCACACCAACACGGCGATTGGCGCGGTGACACGCTTACGTGATATGGGCATTGAGCCTTTCTTGTTGTCTTCCTCGTTACTCGGCGTGCTGGCGCAGCGCTTGGTCCGCACCTTATGTCCACGGTGCCGTATCCCTTATCAAGCCGATAGCTCGCAGCAGCCGTTATTTGTCGAGCTAGGCTTGGCGAGCCCCGGCGAGGCGATCACGCTCTATAAAGCGGATGGCTGTGAACACTGTCACCACAAGGGCTACCGAGGCCGAACCGGGATTCATGAATTGCTGACAGTCGACGAGAAGGTGCAAGCGCTGATCCATCATGATGCGGGCGAGCATGCGATAGAAGAAGCCGTGCGTGCGCAAAGTCCGAGTATTCGCTATGACGGCCTAACCAAAGTGCTGCAAGGGCAAACCACCCTTGAAGAAGTGATTCGTGTCACCAAGGAGGGCTAATGGGCGCATTTGACTATCAAGCGTTAGACGCGCGAGGGCGTAAGCGTAAAGGGGTGATTGAGGCCGATACTGCACGACAAGCGCGTCAGCAGCTGCGTGACAAAGGCTTTACCCCGCTCGACGTCAATGCTACGCGCCGTCGCCGTGCTAACCAACAGCCATCGTCGTCGCAGCCACTGTTCAGTCAACGAAACCGCGGTATTCGTACACAAGAGCTGTCGTTGATCACCCGCCAATTAGCGACCTTAATCGATGCCTCTATGCCACTTGAAGAGTGCTTAAAAGCAGTGGCAGAGCAAGCGGAAAAACCGCGAATAGGCAGCATGATGACCAGTGTTCGAGCGCGAGTGATGGAAGGGTACACCTTGGCTGATGCGTTAGCCGATTACCCACAGGTGTTTAATGAACTCTACCGAGCGATGATTGCTGCCGGTGAAAAAGCGGGGTATTTATCCACCGTATTATCACGCTTGGCTGATTATGTTGAGAACCGTCAGCGCATTCAGTCCACGTTGTTACAAGCCATGTTGTATCCCGCCATTCTCACCTTCTTTTCGGTGGTGATTGTCGCCTTTTTACTGGCCACCGTGGTGCCTGATATTGTCGGCCAATTTGTTCAAACCGGTCAGGCGCTGCCGGCATCCACCCAATTTCTATTGAACGCCAGTGATTTTATTACCGACTGGGGGATTTGGGTGGTGAGCGCACTGATCCTTATCGGTGTCAGTATCCGAGCCTTGCTTAAGGATACGCAGCGACGCTTAGTGTGGGATAAAAAAATACTGTCCTTGCCGGTAATTGGCCGGGTGGCTCGCGGCCTGAATACATCCCGTTTTGCGCGTACCTTGGCAATATGCACGGCCAGTGCCATCCCGTTATTAGATGGGATGAAAGTCGCCGCGCAAGTGATGAGTAATCAATACGTCCGCATGCGCGTATTGGAGGCTGCGGATAAAGTGCGGGAAGGTGCCAGTTTGCGTGTCGCTTTGGATCAGTCGCGCTTATTTCCTCCCATGATGCTGCACATGATTGCCAGTGGTGAACGCAGTGGTGATCTTGAGCCCATGCTCTCTCGTGCCGCGGATAACCAAGATAAAGATTTTGAAGCCCAAGTGAATGTGGCACTGGGTATATTCGGCCCGTTAATGATCGTATTAATGGCAGGATTGGTGCTTTTTATTGTCGTGGCCACCTTGATGCCGATTATTGCCATGAACGATATGGTTGGATTGTAATTTTATAATGATAAATAAGGAGAACAAGATGCGTCGTCAACACGGTTTTACCCTGCTCGAAGTGATGGTCGTGGTGGTGATTATTGGCTTATTAGCAAGCTTTGTCGCCCCCAATTTGCTCGGTAATAAAGATAAAGCCGCGGTCAAAAAGGCGATTGCTGATGTCAGTGCGCTTGAAAACGCACTGGACATGTACAAACTGGATAACAACCAATATCCCACCACCGATCAAGGCTTAGACGCGTTAGTGAACAAACCGCAAAGTGAGCCGGTACCGCGCAGCTATCCGGATCAAGGCTACATTAAGCGCTTACCACAGGACCCATGGAATAACGATTATCGCTATGTCAGCCCAGGTGAACATGGGGTGATTGATATTTTCTCGTTAGGCGCGGATGGCCAAGAAGGGGGCGACGGTGTCAACCAAGACATCGGCAACTGGAACCTTAACGAGCTGCAATAAGATGCGCCAAGCGGCAGGTTTTACCCTCCTTGAGATCTTACTGGTGGTGGTCATTATCGCTGTCAGTGCCTCTGGTGTAGTGATGGTGTGGCCAGAGCCTACCGATACCCGTGCGCAAGAAGCGGGGCAAGCGTTACACCAGCGGATGAAGCTATGGGCCGAGCAAAGCTGGCTCGAGGGGCGAACGTATGGCGTGCGCATCAATGAGCATGATTATCAGCTGTTAACGTTGGGGGAAGACAAGTGGCGCCCCGTGCGCAGTGAACGCTGGGCAACCCAAGGGACCTTGCCAGCGCAAAGCCGGTTTTCTCTCACCATGGACGGCTTTGGTTGGCAGCAACAAGACCGCTTGTTCGAAGATAAGCCTCTGTTTGAGAACCTGTTTGATGACGAGGGTGAACAGCCCGTGGCCCCACCACAGATCTGGTTATTGCCCAATGGTGAACTCACCCCTTTTACCTTACGAATCGACGTAGATGGCCGGGCCGCTTGGCAGCTTAAAGCCAATGAGCTGGCGCAGTTTACTTGGCAACGGGTGGAGGACCGCTGATGCATGGCAAGACGCCAAGCCCCCAAAAGGGCATGACTTTGCTTGAGGTATTGGTGGCGGTGGCCATTTTTGCCATTGCCGCGCTCAGTGTCATGAAGGCGACGGGCCAGCATACCCGTTCGCTAGGGCGTTTAGAGCAAAAAACCTTAGCGGCTATGGTGGCGGATAACCAACTTGCTGAAGTCGTGCTCAGGGCTGACGTGCCAGAAAAGGCGACGCAAGGGACCACTGAGATGGCCGGTCAGCAATGGCAATGGCAACTCACGCCGGTGGCGACCGAAACCGGCCAACTGCGAGCGGTGGATCTGTCGGTGTCGGCCGCTGAGCAGAGCGATAACCCATTGGTGACCGTGAGGACGTATGTCGAGACGCGCTGAAAAGGGATTTACGTTACTTGAAGTCTTGTTGGCGTTGGTGGTATTTGCCAGTATCAGCCTGACGGCTTATCAAGTGCTACAAACCGTACAACGCAGCAATGTGCAATCGCGTGAAGTCGGCAAAACCTTGCAGCGGTTGCAACGTGCGTTAGTGATCATGGACAGTGACTTTCGTCAAATGGCCGCGCGTCGTCAGCGTATCGACGGTCAAACACCGACCGAGCGATTACTGATTGCCGGACGCGATGTTCTCCAAAGTGAGGAAATGGGTATACGTTTTACGCGTACCGGTTGGATTAATCCGCAAGCGCGTTTTCCTCGCGGTGAAGTCGTCGCGGTTGGCTACCGACAACGGGACGGTCACTTAGAGCGCCTGCGTTGGCGTTATCCGGATCAGGCCGCAGGTGATGAGCCAGCGGTGGCCACCTTGCTCAGTGATATCAAAGCGCTCACGTTTCGGTTTTACGTGGAAGACAATTGGCAAGAAAGCTATAACACGGCCCATGCTTTGCCCAAAGCGGTGCAAGTACGCTTTACTCATCCGCGTTACGGGCGATTAGTCCGGACGTATTTGCTGGCGGGGCAAACGTTACCCGCGCCGCTGCAGCGGGAGGCACAATGACCCGACAGCGAGGCGCGGCGCTTCTTATCGTGATGATGATCATGGCGCTGATGACAGCGATTGCTGGCAGCATGGCGTCACGATTGTTTACCAATTACCATCGGGCGGAAAACCAGCTCCATTTTCAGCAAGTGTACTGGTACAGCAACGCGGTGGAAGCTCTTGCCTCTGCGGTATTACGCGAAAGTTTATCGGACAGTGACACGGTGAATGTAAACCAGGACTGGGCCCAGTCTGCGCGGACATTTCCGCTTCAAGGTGGCAAAGTTAGTGGTCACTTACAAGATGCGCAAGCCTGCTTTAACTTAAATAGTTTGCAGTTGCGAGGTGCAGCGCTAGGCGGTGAGGTGCCGTATGAAGTGCGCGTACTGCGTGCTTTAATCGGTAGCCAGGTCGACGATAGTTATCAAGCCGATGTGATTGCGCAAGCGAGTCGCGATTATATTGATGAAAATAATCAGCTTGATCAATCGTTAGGCGCGGAAGATGCTCACTACGAGAGTGTCCGCCCCGCTTACGTGACGGCTGATGCTGTGATTGCCGATGTCAGTGAGTGGCGCGCTGTTCGTGGGGTCAACGCTGAGGTCTTTCGCCAGTTATCACCGCAGCTGTGTGCGATTCCCTCTACGGAGCTGATGGTGAACGTGAACACGTTAACGGACAAACAGGCTGCATTGCTATCGGCGTTGTTTACCCCGGCCCTGTCAGTTGAACAGGCAGAACAGGTACTGACCGAGCGCCCTGAGTCGGGTTGGAAAAGTGTCGACGATTTTATCGCTACCCTGACGCTGACTGATTTTGATGAGGCGGCGCGCAAGCAAGTGATGTCGCATTTAAGCGTGACAAGCCATTACTTTTTATTACACGCCGATGTGCACGTGGCCTCAGCCCAACGTCATATCCAGGCATTATTGCACTATCAAGACGACGGCCAAGTATCGGTTTTACGCCGTCGGTTCGGAGGAATGCGTGAGCGAGCGACTGATAATCAGGATCAGTGATGCCAGCCAACCCATTTATTGGGCGCAGGTGCGTACCAGCGATAACCAAGTGATGACAACCGGCACCTGTCAGCAGTTGTCAGCATTAACAGAACAAGCACAGACAAGACGTGTGGTCGTGCTGGTGGACAGTACCTGGCTGACGCTCACTTCGGTGACGTTACCGCCTGGCTCGCGCCGGCAACGAGACAAAGTCGTGCCCTATTTACTGGAAGAAGCATTAGCCGATGAGGTTGAGGCGGCGCATGTCACCCTGCTCGACACCCAAGAAAACACCGCTCAGGTCGCGGTGGTGGCTCATCGGCAGATGCAAGCTTGGCAGCAGGCCCTTGATGCGGCCAATATCCATGCTCGCCAGTGGATCCCGGATGTGTTGTGTTTACCTTGGCAGCCTCAAACGTTGACGCTAGCGCCACTGGCCGATCAGTGGTTGTGCCGCTCTCAACCCCATCAAGGTGTGGTTGGGCAGCGCGCATGGCTTGCCTTCTGGGCGCAAGCTTGGTGGCAACAGCTGGGCAATCAAACCGAGGGAGCGCGCGCGGCAGACACCGAGTCATCGACACTCAGCCTGCAGGTGTATGGCGCGCAAGACGCACACACCGAGTCGCCTTTACCCATCGATGGCTTCCCGGTGCAGTGGCAGCAAAGTGAACCAACTATCAGTCTGTTGGCCGCACAGAGTACCTCGGTGTCTGCCAATTTATTATCCGGCCCTTATCGGCCGCAAAGCCAGATGAAACAGCGATTCAAGCCGCTGATCCCCACTGCCGCGCTATTGGTGATGGTGATGGCGTTGTTGGGCAGCGAGCAATGGCTGGCACTTCGTGACACCCAGCAACAGGTGCAAGTGTTACGCTCGCAAAGCGAAGCCTTGTTTCGTGAGACGTTACCACAATACCAACGCATTCCAACCCGCTCGTATATGGTGCGGCAAATGGACGCTGAAATTGCCCGCCTAGCCGGGCAGCAACAGGATTCCGCGCTACTGCCTTGGTTGGCACAATTAGCGCCAATGCTGGATGATGTGCCTGGCCTGGAGCTCCAGGCGCTGCGTTATCAGGGTAATCGAGACGCGTTGATTTTACGCGCCAAAGGTCGAGACTTTGCACAATTTGAGCGTTTGCGAGGAATATTGAGCGAGCATTATGCGACTGAGCTCGGCCAGCTGAACCGTAGTGGCGACGCAGTCAGTGGCGAGTTTACGTTAAGGAGCCCATCATGATGGCACGCATTCAAGCCCAGTGGCAGGCGATCAGTGTGCGCGAGCAGCGGTTATTACTGATCGCAGGTGGCGTGCTGGTCGTTAGCCTTTTGTACTGGGGAGTTATCGCCCCGCTTCAAACTCAGGCCGAAAAGGCTAATACCGCGCTAGCCAGCGAGCAGCGCTTGTTGCGAGACGTTCAACAAAAGCGCACCCAAATCATGCAGCTGCGGGCGCAGTCAGGAAGCGGTCATCAAGCTTCTGCGAGCCGAACACAGCCATTAAACCAAGTCATCGCGGCCAGTGCTGGGGAATTTAACCTCACGATTACGCGCTTACAACCGGGTGAAGATAGCGTGCAGCTTGGGATTGAACCGCTGCCGTTTAACCAACTCCTCCGTTGGTTAGATCAACTGGCGAGTGTACATGGTATTCGCGTAGTGCGTTTAAGCACGGAAGCCACAGAGACGGCCGGCAAAGTTAAGGTGAATCGACTGCAGTTGGAGCGATAAAACAATGTGGAAAAAAGGCTTATTCGGCATAGGGTGTGTGCTTGTCTTTGTGGTCAGTGTTGTGGTGCATGCGCCTGCATCTTTATTACGTCTAGCGCCTTTGCCCGATGCGATACACATCGGTGAAATCGACGGCACGGTTTGGCACGGGCAAGTCGAACAAATACGGTGGCAAAATTATACCCTAGGACCGGTGCAATGGGATGTGCAGTGGCATCGTTTAGTCACCGGCGCGACGTTTGAAGCGGCCATTCAGGTACGTAGCCCTGACGGGTTGCGAGGAAAAGGGAGCCTTGGTTTTAACGGCTCGACACTGACGGTGTCACAAACGTTGGTGTCTGCGCCCGCGCAGCTATTAACAGGCGCTATCGCATTGCCCCCGGGCGTTGCGATTGATGGCACACTCGATCTGGTGCTGCGCGATGCCATCTTGGCTGAATCAGGGTGTCAGCAATTGCAAGGGCAAATCCAATGGCAGCATGCGGCATTGCAACTGCCGATGGGGCAGCTAGAAAATATTCCTGCGCAAGCCGCTTTATCCTGCGAAAATCAAGGTATTGCCGCGCACGGTGAGGGGCAGTCGGCGTCTTTAAGCAATAAGTTTTCATTGTCAATTACGCCGTCTGGGCGATACTCTGTATCGGGATGGCTAAAGCCGGGGCCTGACTATCCCGAACCGATGAAGGCGCCATTATCTTGGTTAGGCGCGCCAGATCAACAAGGCCGCTATCGCTTTTCTTTTCGCGGCTAACAAGGCCTGATTGGCCTATCAGCAAAGGGTGGCAAATCACACTATGACGCAGCGTAAACTTCCTCAAATCCTGTCGAAACAGGTCGTCGCCGCTTCTCGTTTGTTTAAGGTGGAGTCGTTAGCGCTCACGTTTAGCAATGGCGTTGAACGTACCTATGAGCGGATGAAACCCTCAGGCCGTAATGCGGTAATGATGGTGCCGGTTACCGAGTCAGGCGATCTCTTATTAGTCCGAGAATATGCTGCTGGGACAGAGCGCTATGAATTGGGATTCCCGAAAGGCTTAATTGACCCGGGTGAAGAGGCCGCGCAAGCGGCGGTGCGTGAGCTGAAAGAAGAAATTGGCCAGGGCGCGCGCGAATTGATCCCGTTGAAAGAGGTGGTCCTCGCGCCTTCGTACTTTTCCAGCCGTATGACCTTGATGTTGGCACGTGATTTGTATCCAGAAAGCTTGGAAGGTGATGAACCCGAACCGCTTGAGATCATTCGCTGGCCGTTAGCCCAAGCGGAAGAGTTACTGACCCATGGTGATTTCTGTGAAGCGCGCAGTATTACCGCACTGATGATGGCGCTGAAGTACTTACAAGCGGAGAGGTGAGGCATGGCATTGCCTGAGTTGTTGCCCGATGTGATTGAAATAACCCGCTCAGCGGGCCAGGTTATTCTCGATATTTATCAAGACGGTGATTTTGAAGAGATCACCAAAAGTGATCAAACGCCGGTGACCAGCGCCGATTTAGCTGCCCACAAGCTGATTACGGAAAAACTCACTGCGTTGACGCCGGATATTCCGGTATTGTCGGAAGAAGATTGCGGTGTACCCTTCAGTGATCGCCAACAATGGCAGCGATATTGGCTGATTGATCCACTGGATGGTACCCAAGAATTTATCGCTGGCAGTGGCGATTTTGCCACTATTATTGCGCTGGTGGAAAACAACCATCCGGTGATGGGCGTGGTCTATGCGCCTGTATCGGGTGTGACCTATTATGCGTGCCAAGATAAAGGGGCGTGGAAAATCACCCCTGATGGCGATATGCATCGCATCTCGACCATGAAGCGCGACGAAGCGATTACCTCGTTATCCATTGCGATCAGTCGTCGACAAGATATTCATGCGGTGACGGAAAAACTAGCGCCTGAAATTAATTACGATTTGATCCCTTTGGGCTCAGCCGCACTGAAAGCCTGTTTAGTGGCGGAAGGGGCGGTAGATTGTTATCTGCGTTTAGGACCGACAGGTGAGTGGGACACCGCCGCGACGCAATGCATCGTCGAGCAAGCAGGTGGACGGATCCTCAGCACAGAGCTTGACCCTTTGTCGTATAACGAGCGGGATTCACTGCAAAATCCAAACTTTATTGTTCTTGGTGATGAGTCGCTAGCGTGGTCATCTATTTTACGTCGCTAGAGACACCGCAGGTGTTTGATAATACAGTCAACGGCACCGCTCTCGGTGCCGTTTTGCATGGATAAGAACAAAGCCGCTAGAACAAGCGATTGAGCCCATTAAGCGCCGCCACCCGATAGGCTTCTGCCATGGTGGGATAATTGAAGGTGGTGTTGACAAAATAATCGATGGTATTTGCCTCACCTTTTTGCTCGAAAATCGCTTGGCCAATGTGAATGATTTCCGAGGCACGTTCACCAAAGCAATGGATGCCAAGGATCTCGCGTGTTTCACGGTGAAACAGTATCTTTAAGCTACCGACATCCATCCCTGCAATTTGTGCTCGTGCTAGGTGTTTAAAAAGCGATCGGCCTACTTCGTAAGGGACTTTCTCTGCAGTGAGCTCCTGCTCGGTTTTCCCCACTGAACTGATCTCCGGAATGGTATAGATCCCGGTTGGAATATGTTCAATCAGGCGCACATTGGCATTGCCTTGGCAGATGGCTTCAGCCACCACACGGCCTTGGTCGTAGGCAGCACTCGCTAAACTTGGATAACCAATGACATCACCGACCGCGTAGATGTGACCGACCTCAGTGGCATAGCTTTCGCTATCGACATCAAGTTGACCGCGAGAATTCGGTATCAGCCCGACGGATTGAAGATTAAGTTTGTCGGTATTGCCCGCGCGTCCGTTGGCATAGAGCAAACAATCGGCTTTCATTTTTTTGCCTGACTCAAGATGGACGACCACCCCATCTTCCGTGCCTTCAATGTTTGCATAGGTCTCATCGTTACGGATCATGACGCCGCTACTGCCAAAGTGATAGGACAAGGCATCAGAGATTTCGTTATCCAAAAAGGAGAGCAAGCGGTCTCGTGTATTGATTAAATCGACCTTCACCCCTAATCCGCGAAAAATCGAGGCATATTCACTGCCAATGACCCCCGCACCATAAATGATGACATGACGAGGGTCGTGCTCAAGCGACAAAATTGAATCACTGTCGTAAATACGAGGGTGAGCAAAATCAACATCTGCCGGTTGATAAGGGCGAGAGCCGGTGGCTATCACAAAGTGATCAGCCGTGTAGGTATCAGCGCTGCCATCACTATGATGAACCGCTAATGTGTGTGCATCAATAAATGTGGCACTCCCATGTAACAAGGTACATTGGTTGCGGTCGTAAAAGCCTTGGCGCATGCGCGTTTGTTTGCCAATCACTGAATCGGCATGACTTAGAATTTGTGCAAACGTGCTGTGTAGGCTTTTGGTGTTTTGGGTATAAATCGGACTTTGATTAAATTCGATGATCCGGCTAACCGTGTGGCGCAGCGCTTTGGAGGGAATCGTGCCCCAATGGGTACATCCGCCGCCAACCGTGTTTTCGCGCTCAATCACCGCGACGCGTTTGCCCGCTTTTGACAAACCCATCGCGGCCCCTTCACCGCCAGGGCCGCTACCAATAACGATCGCGTCAAAGTGATCTTTTGGGTGGGGACTCGACTTGCTCATAGGGCTCAGACCTTATTTTCATTATTGCAACATCCATTTATGACTAGTTTAACGCTTATTATCCGTAAGGTTAACTTTCGGTGCCCAATCTCTGGTGAAATTGGCGTTCGCGCGTGATGTCGGCTGGCTGATTTGCCGATAAAAATTGCGTATAGTGACACCATGGTGACCATGAGTTGGATATGATGGGGATTCGAGCAGAACAAAAAGAAAAAACGCGTCGATCTGTCATTGATGCGGCGTTTAGCCAACTCAGTGCTGAGCGCAGTTTCTCAGGCTTAAGTTTGCGCGAAGTGGCCCGAGAGGCAGGTATAGCGCCGACTTCGTTTTATCGTCACTTCAAAGACATGGATGAGCTCGGTTTAACCATGGTCGATGAAGGGGGCTTGTTATTGCGCCAACTGATGCGCCAAGCGCGTCAACGTATCGCTGCGGAAGGCAGTGTGGTACGTACTTCCGTCGAAACCTTTATGGAATTTATTGAAAGTAGTCCGAATGTGTTTCGATTGTTGCTCCGTGAACGGTCAGGCACATCCGCTGCGTTTCGTGCTGCAGTCGCGCGAGAAATTCAACATTTTGTTGCGGAGTTAACCGAGTATTTACAATCGCGCACACAGCTCACGTATGAAGAAGCGTACAATCAATCTGAGGCGTGTGTGATTTTAGTCTTCAATATGGGGGCAGAGGCCCTTGATCTCGACCCGCACGCACGCGCAGAATTGGCGGAGCGAATGGTGTTACAATTGCGCATGATAGCCAAGGGAGCTTACTGGTACCGTAAAGACCGTGAGCGGCGAGCCTTACAGGAAAAACTGTCATAAACAGGTGAAAACATGGAACACGAGCAAGTCAAATCAGAACGTAAATTCTTATTGCTGGCGCTAGTCACTGGCATTTGTGGAAGTGCAACGCTAGCCACCGTCTTTTTCAGTGGCGTGGCGTTTTCGATCTTCCCCATTCTCGCATTTGTACTGGCCGTACATGCTTGTTATCAATTGCATGAACGACAGCCACTGACAGAAGGCACACCGCTGATTGCCTTTGCGTGTTTCCTGGTGGGGGCATTTGGCTATTCCGCCTTTATTCGCATGCAAATACCAGAGCTGGGCGGTAACTTCTTCTCGATCTTGGTCTCAATGGCGTTAGCCTTCTGGATTGGACATAAGTTGGGCTTTTTCAGTCGCAAACAGACTGCAGAGACGGCCTCTGATTCCTAATCACCAGGCCTAAAAACAAAAAAAGGCGTCCCTTTCGCGAGCGACGCCTTTTTTGTTTCTGGCTTTAGCGGTTTTATAGGCGCTCTAACCACACACCCGCTTCGGTATGGTGGGTGAACGGGAATTGATCGAACAGGGCACAACGACTAATCCGGTGTGTTTGGCCTAAGCGTTGTAAATTCTCGACCAAGGTTTCCGGATTGCATGAAATATACAAAATACGATCGTAGCCTTGCACCATTTTGCAGGTTTCATCATCCATGCCCGCGCGGGGTGGATCGACAAAAATGGTGTTGCACTGATAATCACTCAGTGTCACGCCTTGGTCTTGTAAGCGACGGAACTCACGCTCACCATTAATCGCTTGGGTAAACTCTTCGGCTGACATACGAACGATTTGCACGTTATCGATATGATTGGCGGCAATATTGTATTGCGCCGATTGTACCGAGGACTTGGCAAGCTCGGTGGCTAAGACTCGACGGAAGTTTTTCGCCAGCGCCAGAGAGAAGTTGCCGTTACCACAATACAGTTCCAGCAAATCGCCCTCGCTATCTCGGGTACAATCAATCGCCCAATCCAGCATTTTTTGCGCCACTGGGCCATTGGGCTGGGTAAAACTGTTTTCAATTTGCTGGTACACCAAGGTTTGGCCATCAGCCTGTACCTTTTCTAGCACGTAATCGCGGTCTAGTACCTTTTTTTGCTTACGCGCACGGCCAATCAAGTTGAGGTTAAAGCCTTCATCATTGAGGCGTTGCTTCAGTGTTTGGGCGGCCTGCTCCCACGCTTCATCTAGTTGGCGGTGGTACAGTAACGACACCAAGATCTCGCCACTTTGGGTTGACAAAAAGTCCACTTGGAACAGTTTGCGGCGCAAGGTCTCGTTGGGTTTAATTGCTTCGAGTAAGAGCGGCATCAAGTCGTTGATTAAGCGGCTCGCCACGGGAAAGGTATCAACGCGATATTTTTGTTTAGTCGCCGGGTCAAACATGATGTAGTAAAGATCATCCCCCTCATGCCATACCCGAAATTCCGCGCGCATCCGATAATGCGTCTCTGGCGAATGAAACACTTCGAGCTCAGGCGCGTGAAACGGTGCGAGTTGTTCCGTGAGTCGTTGGACTTTCTCAGCAAGCTGTGTGTCGTAGTCAACGGTTGATTGGGCCTTGGTCATGATGGCTGCCTCAGCGATTGGAAAATGAGCGCAGATTTTAGACAAATCCCCAGCTATGTCCAGCCTTGCTCACGATTCTCCGTTATTCTATAAGGTTATCAATGGACAATATCCATCTAGATGGCTACTATCCTTGGGCGGGTAAGCGATTAGCGAGCAAACAGGCCGTAATCGCAGGAATGCGGTGAGAATCCGCAACTGACGCGCAGCGGTATCAGAGAACGACCCTAACTCGGCCCCTGGCCAGACACTGTCGCCAATTCTTTGGATAGGTGATGGGAAGTCGTTAGCAGTAGGCGGCGAAAGCCATGCTCTTAAGTCCGAATACAGCCCGCCCCGCAGCACAATGCTGCATATTCTCGCGATAGGAAGGAATAACCCATGAACAAACCAATTGTGGCGAGCCTGGCGGCGTCATTACTCCCCACGAGCGCGTGGGCCGAGCAAAACACCGAAACGGTGGTGGTGACCGCCAGTCGGTTTGCGCAGTCCGATGCCTCAGTATTGCAATCCGCAGCCATTTTGACACGTCAAGACATTGCGCGCTTGCAGGCGCGAAGCCTTGTCGATGTATTGCGCTCGGTGCCGAGCATCGAGATTGCTCAAAGCGGTGGTCGTGGCCAACTTGCCTCTATTTTTATGCGCGGCACGGAATCAGACCACTCTTTGGTCCTAATTGATGGGGTGCGTATGGCCTCGTCCATCACAGGGTCGGTGGATTTTAACCAGATCCCGGTGAACAGTATCGAGCGTATTGAGGTTATTCGCGGCGCACGCGCCACACTCTATGGGTCGAGCGCGATCGGCGGTGTGATCAATATCATCACTAAAACCGATAAAGAGCGAGCCAATGTTTCCGTAACCATGGGGAGTTTGGATCATCATGCGATTAACGGCGCTTGGGCAACAAAGTTAGGCGATAAGGGTCACTTTTCAGGCATTGCTGGGTATGAGTCGAATGATGGATATAATGTTCACCCAAAGGCGAGTAACCGTGGAGACCAGCATGGCTTTACTGGCCGCAATACACAACTTGGATACAATTATCAATGGAACGCTGCTTGGTCGGCTGATATCACAGGGCGCTGGTACCAGAATGAGTACGATTACGATAATTTTGATAGCTTAAAACATGGCTGGTTAGAAAGCCAAGCACTGGCCAGCACGCTGAATTATCGCTCTGATGCCTGGAGTGCAACACTCAGCGCAGAAATCTCCCAACAAGAAAACTATGACTACAGCCCTGGCAGTGACCGTAAAAACAATAAAACTTCAGATGTTGAGCAAGTCACTACCTCGTTGGGACTCCAGTATCAAGCCACGAATGATTGGCTGCTTGGCGGTGGTGTGGATTATCGACAAGACACCTTTAATGAAGGAAGCTTGATTACCAACCCCGATGATATTGCAATCAATCCGCGTGATAACTTGGGCACTTACCTTTTAACGCAATTTAGCCCAGTAGAGACACTATCTATTGAGGCAAGCGCACGTTCGGACGACAACGAACAATACGGGCAGCATACGACTTGGCAGACAAGCGCGGGTTTTGCGATAGCGGAAGGGTATCAATTGGTCGCTAGCTATGGCACCGCTTTTAAGGCACCCGGTCTGACTGAGCTTTACGGATGGGGCGGCAATGCAACGCTCAAGCCGGAGGAATCGTCCAATACCGAGTTTGCTCTTCGTGGCGTGACGGCTGACGTTGATTGGTCACTTACAGGCTATATCAATCGCATTGATAATCTCATTCAGTATGCAGGTAGTTACCCCAATGGTCAGAACCAAAACGTGGGTGAAGCTAAGATCAAAGGCGTTGAGTTTATTGCTAACTTTGATGTCCACTCTTTAAATAACCGCATATCGTTAGAATATAAAGATCCTAAAAATGAGAAAACAGGCGAGCAGCTCGCACGTCGCGCTAAACGGATAGCGAAGTGGGATGCATCCTACCAATGGGAGCGACTGCAGCTCGGTACTCAGTGGCAGTATCAAAGTGAACGTCTAGATTATTCCGGTGGAAAGATGCTGGGAAGCTATAGTCTGTGGACGGTTACTGCCTTTTATCAGGCGACCGATAACCTGACCGTGAAAGGTAAAGTCGATAATGTGTTCGATAAAGAGTACGAGACTGTGGGTGGTTATCCTGCGGCCGAACGCGGCTACTTTATGACGCTGGACTATCAGTACTAGCGTTTGCTTTTATGGTGAAACTAGCTTTAATCACGCCTTTATCGTTATGATAAGGGCGTTTTTTATTGAATGGGTGTCCCATGGCGCAGCCCAATATATTGATCTTCGACTCCGGTGTGGGGGGCTTATCGATTTATCAGTCGGTGCGAGAGCTGCTTCCTGACGCTAACTACACCTATTTGTTCGATAACGCAGCTTTCCCATACGGTGAGCTGGACGATACCCAACTCATCACTCGTGTGACTGCTTTGGTGAGTGCGGTATGTATGCAGCATGATATTGATATCGTCGTCATCGCATGTAATACCGCCTCGACGCTGGTACTGCCGCAGTTACGTGAACAGTTAGCGATTCCGGTTGTCGGCGTGGTGCCGGCGATCAAACCGGCAGCGGCGCAAAGTCAGAATAAAACGATAGGTTTGCTGGCCACACCTGCCACCGTTGCTCGTCCTTATACGAAGCAGTTGATTGCCGATTACGCCAAAGGCTGTCATATGGTGTCGGTAGGTACTACAGCTTTGGTGCATATGGCAGAGCGAAAGTTACGAGGCGAGGCCGTTAATCAAGAGGACTTAACGGCAATATTAGCGCCGTTTACAGCCACCATCGATACGTTGGTGCTGGGATGTACGCATTTCCCCTTATTGCGAGATGAAATCCAACAAGTATTGGGTGAGTCAGTGTGTTTGATTGATTCAGGCACTGCAATCGCGCGCCGCATCGTCTCACTGACGGCCACACTGAACTTATCCAGTGTTACCGCGACAACATCAGGCAATCACGCTTACGCAACGGCAACACCGATTAAGGCTGACGCGCTATCCGACTATATACAGTCGATAGGATTGACGCGCGTTAGCTATTCGCCTGCTTTTTTGGTTCGTTCGCTTCACGGACTTTAAGTGTCCGCTCGCCGTATACATTGTTATTCAGGGCGTTGATGGCACCCTCGGCATGCGCAGCGGCCATCACCACGAAACCAAAGCCTCGACGTTTGCCGGTGCGTTTATCCTTCATCAGCCGAACGGCAAAAACCTCGCCATGTTCGCTAAAAAGTGTACGGACATCATTTTCATTGGCGCGATAAGGTAGGTTACCCACATACAAGGTTTTACTCTGAGGTGATTCTTCCTCGTCGTTGTTCGCGCTATGTGGTGCAGGGGCATCCTGTGTCGCTGGTTTAAAATCGGGGAGAGGAAGGTAGAGGCAAGCCAGTCCGCTGACGATTGCGCCTGCAGCGAATGCAATGGCAGGTGAACTGACCCCCATCAGGTTGACGATAATGGCGCCGAGTACGGCGATACAGATAATTAGTGCAAAATTGACTGGTGATTTCATAAGCATTATTAAAAATAGAGCGATTAAAAGTGATGACATGAACAACAAATAGGCAATGCATGTCATAAAAAGGACCAAGAAAACAGGCCAGCGTTATCTCTCAGTAAATACCACGTATCAAGGATGTTTCAAAACGCTGGTTATTCATCATTTTAGGTGGATTATTGCCCAGTCGAAATAAAAAACGTAAAAAACCCTTGTCAGTGTGATCTGTGTCGCTATACTACGCCCCACATCGACACGGCACACAGGGCAAGCGCTCAGCGCCATGTTGAAGTGAAAAATCAAATAAAAATAAGCGCTTGACGTGAGTTTTTAAAAGATTAAGATAGCCGTCCACTCAACGCTAAGCGTTAGGGAAGTCAAAAAGAAATTTTATTTCCGGCCCTGAGGGTTGAAAATAAAAGATAGAATTTCTTCTTGACTTTAACGGCAAGGCGCGTAAGATACGCAGCCCTGACCAAGCGAAGCACTGCTTCGCACAGTCAACGCTCTTTAACAATTTGACCTATGCAATCTGTGTGGGCACTCGTTGAGAATAGACAAAAAGATTTATTCGATGAACTGAGTGACCAATTCATGTTGGTACAGCCTTGAGCTGTTTTGATTTCACTTTTTTAAAAGTGGATGCCAACAAGAGCACA